>NZ_SMMB01000548.1 GCF_009711365.1 Xanthovirga aplysinae
TAACTTGTTTAATTAATTTTTGGTCTATTTTAGTTATTATTACTATAAATATAATGCATTATATAGGTTTTGCTGTAATTGCTTAAAGTTAATAATCAGGGAAAATTTTACCTGTTCATGTGTCACGCTTAAATTATTTCAATGCATGCTTTTGATCTAATGGTATCAAGTAAGACAAAAAGTTTTTAAATATGAGAAAACTCATGTTTAAGGTTGATCCAGCTCATCGCGACAAAGACTCATGCCATGTACCTTTACCAAAAAATAATATTTTTTCAATTCAAGCCTATTTACTATGAAGCTTAATTACATCATACTCATTACAGGCCTAATTCTAGCAAGCACCAGCTACACTTGGGCCCAGGGGCAATTTACCCTTAGTGGAGAATTCAGGCCCAGAACGGAATATAACCATGGAACCAAAACTTTAATTCAGGAGGGACAAAAAGCAGGGCTATTTATAAGCCAGAGGAGTAGATTGAATTTACAGTATTTATCGGACCGTTATCAATTTAAATTAGTTTTACAGGATATTAGGACTTGGGGAAGTGTGCCTCAATTGAATACTACCGATGGTCTTACTTCTATACATGAGGCATGGGCTGACATTCGATTTAACCAGGCTTTTTCATTGAAGCTGGGTCGTCAGGAAATCATTTATGATGACCACAGGATTTTTGGAAATGTGGACTGGGCTCAACAAGCAAGAAGCCACGATGCGGCCTTATTGAAATACAAAAGTGGAGATAGCTTTCAGGCACATTTTGGATTGGCCTATAACCAGAATGGAATGGTATTGGTAAAAACTCCTTATGAGGTGCCGAATTCATATAAAGCTTTTCAGTATTTGTGGTTACATAAGGATTGGGAGCAGTTGAAGGCCAGTTTGCTGTTCTTAAATAATGGAAATGAGTTTGAAGATAAAATAGTGTACAGTCAAACCATTGGTACGGACATCAATTACAAAGCAGATAAATGGCTGACTCACGTTTCCTTCTACTATCAAGGAGGTAAGGATGCCCTTGATCAGGATCTGAATGCTTATATGGCCAATGCTAATTTGACTTACTTGATCAATCCAGCTTACTCTATTGGAGCAGGTTATGATTTGCTAAGTGGACAAGATCAAATCGTTTCTTCAGGAGAAGGCTCAATAAAAAATAAGGTCTTTACTCCTTTCTATGGTACCAACCATAAGTTTTACGGTTTTATGGATTACTTTTATGTAGGTAGCCCTCATGGAAATGTAGGATTACAAGATGCTTATATTAATTTGAAACATAAAAAAGATAAATTAGCTCTAGGAGCTGATATTCATTCCTTCTTTTCTCAAGCCTCTGTGGCTGATTTAGAAGATGCTTCTCAAGAATTGGATAAATTTATGGGGGTTGAGGTGGACCTTACTTTTGGATACCAGATAGCCAAAGATGTAAAACTTAATATAGGTTATTCCCAAATGTTCGGAGGGGAAACCCTGGAGGCTTTAAAAGGGGGTGATAGCAGTAAAACAAATAACTTTGCCTGGGCAATGTTGACGTTGAAACCTACTTTCTTTACTCAAAGTAAAAAGAAGGATTGATAGGCTGGTAAATTAGGTTGTTTTTATGTGATTAGCCTTTCCCTTCAAGACTAATAAATTGAAAATTGGAAGAAATCTAGCCCGGTTTAGGTAAAAGTTCTAAATCGGGCTTTTTAAACTTTTGGATTATTCTTTTCTATCCACAGATTTTTTAAACCTTTCTCTCCTTCTTCTAGCTAAAAATGACACGAAAATGAGTGTTTTTCAATCATTTAGGTGTTGAGGTAAGTAGGAAGGAGCAAGAACTTAACCAATGAAAAAGGCACCCATTCCAAAGAATGAAAAGGGAAGAATAAAAGCTTTAGAGGAATATTCCATTTTGAATTCTCTGCCTGAGCAGGATTATGATAATATTACCAAAATAGCTTCTCAAATATGCCAAACTCAGATTTCTCTGGTTAACCTAATTGGCTCAACAAAGGAATATGTTAAATCCAATTACGGCATAGAAAAAAAGGGAGGGCCTAGAGAGTATTCCTTTTGTGCACACGCTATCAATGAACCCAGTGAATTATTTATCATTCCAGATACTCGAAAGGATGAGCGATTTGTGGATAATCCTACTGTAATAAGTGATCCTGGCATAGTATTTTATGCTGGTGTTTCCCTTGTAAATCCTCAAGGTTATGCACTTGGCACTCTTTGCGTAATTGATCGTGCTCCTAAAATATTATCGGAGGAACAGATTGATTCCTTAAAAGCGCTTGCTAAACAGGTAGTAAATCTTT
>NZ_SMMB01000021.1 GCF_009711365.1 Xanthovirga aplysinae
TGTCTCTCCCTTTTTTGTAGGCATTTTTACAAGAATATATTTGTTTGCGGCAACAGATTTTTAGATACGCTTCAAAATAGGGAAGGCTCCATTTTGGCTTTGGGATATATAGTTATTTTGGGGGCCATAGGAACAGCTCTGTCCATGAATTTATTTAATAAACTAGTCTTTCTAACCAATCCAATATTTACAAGCTGGGTAACTTATTTCATTCCAATTGT
>NZ_SMMB01000182.1 GCF_009711365.1 Xanthovirga aplysinae
CTCTTCCATTTTGATGTGTTGAATTTTTTAAAATGCAGAAGTTCTAAGAGGAAGGTGGGCATGAATTGTTGGGTAGGGATAAACTTTCCTTTATAGCGTCCCGAGCTTTTTTTACCCTAGCTGCTAATGGTTATTCATTTAGTTTCTAGGATACGACGGATCAGCTTTTCTTCCAACTAAGTTCTTTCAAGATTTTCTTAATAATTACAACAAATATGTTCGGAAAACCGCTTGATACTTTTATAATTGATTATTTCAAAATTTTGTGTTGGGGCTTTTAGAAATAATTGGCATTTTTTTCTTTCCTGATAATTTTTTAAATCAGGAAGGTGTCGAAGGTCTTTCAAAAGCCCTGTGATGTGTGATTTACATTTCTATTCCGAATTGCTTACAACTGATGTTCTCCCTGGAATATTCTAAATTTTCCAGGCATTGATTAAAAGGATTCAAAATTTTCTCCTTGTGAATAAAAATAGTTTTCAAGGGAACTAAAGTGTTTTTTTATAACCATATGGGTTATTTTACAGGTCTGCATTCAATAGACATTTAGTCCTAAACCCTTAATTGTGGTGTCAATCCTTGAATTGTTTCCTAAATCCTTGAACGTGGCATAA
>NZ_SMMB01000567.1 GCF_009711365.1 Xanthovirga aplysinae
TTTTTTTTACCCTTTTCCTAATTAGTCCTTGTTGGACATGAATGTCCCTTAATTTACCTGCGGCTTTAAATAAATTTTTATAGGGAAGGAATTTTTTGGAAATGAAATATTCTTTCTCTAAAAGGCAGTCCATTAATTCATAAAGAGCCTTTATTTTTTTAATAGATACTCTGAGATCATGCAAAGCCTCCTCATCAAAATTTTCTTTTACCTTGGTTAGGTTTTCTTGTAATTTCTGGTTTTGTAGTTGATAATATTTTAATAAGTTTTTTTTCATAAGTTTCCTTTCAGGATGATTAGGATAGTTTTTTAAAATCCTCATCTTCTATGATGTTACTTTTTCTCTCCTTTGTTTTCTCTGGTAGAAAGGGTTTAAAATATGGGTAATATTTACTTTCGAAAGCATAACTCTACCGTAAATCCATCCGGGTCTTTGAAATATATGGATTCTGCAGTTCCGTGGTCCATTCTTTTAAAGGGAATATTCTCTTTTTCTAATAGAAGAATAGCCTTTTCGAAATTATTTTTGTTGACTCCAAAAGCAAAATGATCAATGTAAATTTCCTTCGATGGCATAAGGGCAACTCCTGATTTTTGATTCTCAGGAAATAGAAACTCTGGGGAATTAGGTTGTCTTTTTTCATTTTGTGGTTTTAGTCCCACATATTTTTCGTACCATTTTACCGAACGTTCCAAATCATGAACATGGAGTGCTATGTGATCAAGAGCACTGGTAGTGATCTTGTCAGTTTCTTTTGAAAGTCTTGGTGAATTATTTTTCATACTTATTCATTTTATTCTATTCCAATAAAATTTTTTTACGGATGTTTAATTCTTTTCTTATTAAACATTTTTGAAATATGAATGAATCCAGATAATTCTAACTGGAGGGCAAAAGGTTTGGCGAATGCAGAAGTGAAGCGATTTTACTGCTTTTCTTATTATGAGGAGGAATGAACTGTTGGGAAGATTAGAGGTTCATTTAGAAGAATACACATGCGCTGCTGCTTCACCCCCAAGATTGGAAATTGTGGGGGGGATTCCTCATTGTCAGATATATCCCTTTCATCGGGGAGAAATTTTTTCTATTCTCAATTTGGGAGAGGAAATTCCTTTTTTGGGAATTTTAATCTAAGCTATGTAATGAAAAAGCTTTATTAATTGATTCTGAAGGCTTTTTTTAAACTATAATTGAAGTTGGTATGCTTTTGGTAATCTTGGTGATGGTTGACCCTGTTTAATTTACTCTTGATGAAAAAAAGACTACTAATTGCAGACCAGGACTTTACCGTCTTAAAACTTCTTGAATTTTACCTGGGAAAGTTTTTTGACGTGCATACATTAAAAAATGGGGGAGAAGCCCTTAGATACCTTTCCAAGGGGAAGAACCTCCCTGATTTAATAATAATAAATTCCGATTTGCTGGAGGTTAATGGACTTGAAATGGTGGATTACTTAAGGAGCTCTAAACGATATGCTTCTATTCCATTAATTATGATTTCTTCCCAAATTAGGAAAATGGAACTTGATATAAGTGAGATCTATTTTGTAGATGATTTCCTAGAAAGTCCTTTTAATCCGGTTGAATTACTTTTAAAAATCAATCGCCTTCTAATTAGACCTTCAATTCCCGTTCTGGATTAATTTCTTTCTCCCTAAATTCTGGTTTATTAATAGGTGAGAATTGACTTGCTTTCAGTAATTTTAATGCTGTTTCCTTTTAAGTCAATTCATACATGATTCATTACTCTCCACTCTTCTTTTTTTTAATTTTTCCTTTTTTTAAGTGGATTAATTTCTTTTATCCGAGCATTTCCATAGGAGTCAATCAATATGCTTACATTGAGAGTGTCCTCAGGTGGCCTATAATTTCTTTCAATTCTTCTTATAGTGGAATTTTGAGTGTAATAGGATTCTATTCCATAATTAACAAGTAGTAGTTCGTAGGGGTCTTCTACATTATAGCGGAATTCCTTTTGCACTATTCCTTTTATGAAAACCATATTTGAGTTTGCCGGTAGCTTTTTCCAAATTTTACAAGGCCTTGAGTACTTTTCTTCCTGGCATAATTCAATGTAAAGAACATCTCCATAGTGATAGGTTTCTTCTTTAGAAAGGTCATTCGGAATACTATCTAATTGAAATTGATTTAGATCATAATTCAATAGCATGTAATTATGTCTGAATATATCCCGTGGATCCATTGGTTTTACCTGCAATGTTACTGTTCTTCCATTTAACCAAGGTAATAATGACCTTGCAGTAAATGCCAAAAGGATAACAAATTGAAAAAGAAGTATTCCCCAAATCCATATTTTATACCTCATACCGTTTTTTCCAAAGTTGATTTATAAGTAATAATAGTAAGCCACTAATCATAAATATGATTGCTGTGACGATGTAGCTTTCAAA
>NZ_SMMB01000061.1 GCF_009711365.1 Xanthovirga aplysinae
CCCGTTCCGGGCACACACAATGGCGAGCTGCCATGCTTTGCCAGCACGCAAAAGCCGGCGCTAAAAAGCACAGCAGCCAGCCTAACGTTATAAGCAAGTTAGAAAACACAATTTTTTTAAATGATGAAAACAATACTTTTATTTTTTTGTTTAACCTTTTTTAGTTTATACGCCCAAGCACAGCAAATAGGTGATATAGATAGCCCCCTCTACCATAAAAATGGGAATATAGGGGTTGGAACAAATTCACCTTCTAGAACTCTTG
>NZ_SMMB01001157.1 GCF_009711365.1 Xanthovirga aplysinae
ATATTAGCTATTGATCCCTCCCCCCAAGCTATTGCACGAGTGGTGGAAGTTACTTCACTTTCATCACCATTAATAAATACCTTCCCATTTTCATTTGTTTGAGTATCTTCATTAATTTTAGAGCTTCCTCCATTAGCAGCGACAGCTACCACCTTTGTATTTACCATGTTTCCGGTTCCTTCTTCTATTTCCACTGAAGTTTCGGCTGCGGCCTGCCCGCTTCCTAAACCAATAGCTTCAGCAGTAGCATTAACAGTGTTATCCAGTGGATTACTTCCTGTATTAGTACCAATGTCTACAAATGATTTTGCAGTGGCATTTGCAGCCCCTGTTTTAAAGGCTGCAGCAGTAGCCATAGCCGTATTTCCCATTCCTTCTTGGATAGTAGTCTGGGCGGTAGCGCTTGCTGTTCCAGGGCCAAAAAGGCTAAAAGCAAATGCAAATGCAGTAGCAGTGTTGTTACTAGCGTCACTTACCATATTTGTGTCCATGTCCAGCGCAAACATGGTAGCAGTAGCAGAAGCTGATGCTGTTATTGGAACTAAAACCAAAGGTACTTGCTGCTGGCTTATCCCTATGGAAAAGGGAGTCTTCAATTGATTGGAAAAAAGTAGAGGATTGAAATAGTCTATTTTTCTTAAAAAAGAATTAGAAAAAGAAAAAAGGTTAGGAGAATTTGATAGAAGTATCTCCTTGGATGACCTTAACTTCCAAGGTAGTGGAACCTTTTGCTTTTGGATTTTTTTTTGTTCAGGATTTTTCTGGGCTAATGCCATAGCAGCACTCATGATTGCTGCACTGAGCAGTAAACAGATTTTTTTCATTAGTAATGAGTTTATATGTTTGGATAGGCAGGACTTAGTGGTACGTTTTCATCTTTTCTTTTAGGCAAAAGAAGGTAAGAACAAAAGGATTTTGCCCTTTCGTCTTTTCAAGTGCTGGGGGTGTTCGGGAAAAAAGTAAAGCTGGGGGAAGGTCAATGGGGTATTTTAAAGTGTGCTTACTTTCTGTAAGTAAGTCAACATTTCTAAGTTAATGGGATTTAAAATAAATTCAATGAAATATTAATACTTTAGAATCAGAAAAATTGAAATAAATTGTACCAAGGATTGTAGCAAATTTTTAGAAGATAATAAAAAGGCCCATTACACAATGTAAAGAGCCTTTTTTTAAGAATGTGTGGAGAATGCCGGAGTCGAACCGGCGACCTCTTGCATGCCATGCAAGCGCTCTAGCCAGCTGAGCTAATCCCCCATAGCGTGTGCAAATATAGACACATAAAAAATTAAAATCAAAGCACTCTACGGGCTTTTAGGAATCTTTTTCTGTAATAATCGGTGTAGAGATTGCTTTCGATCACTCCTAGTTTAGTGGAAGAATGTATGAACTTAATTGATTTACTGCCTTTTACACTCGTTACCATTCCAGCATGGGTTACTTTTCTTTTTTTCCTCCCTGTAGCAAAAAAAACAAGGTCACCCGGTTTGAGGTCTTTCAATTTTACCTTTTCCCCAATCTTGCTTTGGGCTTCAGATGTTCGAGGAATTTGTATGTCAATTTTTCTAAAGGAATTGTGTAGTAAAGCTGAGCAATCAATTCCCGAGCGTGTGGTGCCTCCAAAGCGGTATGGTGTCCCTGTATAAGCTCGTGCCGCCTGAATGACACTCTTTATTTTTTGTTCCTTTATGCGTGCTTTTTTACCAGCGGAACAACCACCCAAAATGAAGACTAACAGCAAAAAGCTGAGAAATTTTATGAAGTATTCTGGTCTATTCACAGATAAAAGGTTTAATTTTGGTTATATCAAATATATGTTTTTATCTTAAAAATGAAAAGAATAAAAAATACATTATTCCCTTCTTTTGTGATTTTTTAGGGTTTGGAAGTAAATAGATATGTGTGGAATTACAGGATTTTTTGCTTTTAACCAACTGGGATTAAGTCAGTTGAATCATTTAGATCAATCCGTTGATTATTTAACTAAGAGAGGACCGGATAGCAGAGGAACTTATGTGAACCAGAAAGTGGGTTTAGGGCATCGGCGGCTTTCGATTATTGACACCAGCGACAATTCTCGTCAGCCAATGACTGAGGTTAGTGGGCGGTTTACCCTTGTTTTCAACGGTGAGATTTACAATTATCGTGAGTTAAGAGCACAATTGGAATGTGATGGCATAAAATTTAGAACTTCTTCGGATACGGAGGTGCTTTTAAAATTATTTCAAAAAAAGGGTAAAGAATGTCTGGGAATGTTAAATGGCTTTTTTTGCTTTGCTATTTATGATTCTTTGGAAAAATCACTCTTTATTGCCCGCGATCGCCTGGGCATTAAGCCTCTTTTGTATTATTCATCAGAAGATTTTTTAGCTTTTGGATCAGAAATGAAGGCCCTTTTAGCTTATGATATTCCACGGGATATAGATTTTAATGCTTTAAAACTCTACTTACAATTTAATTATACTCCAGGTCCTTTTAGTATGTTAAAAGGGGTGAAAAAATTGTTGCCAGGCCATTTTTTGGAAATGAAAAACGGTAAAGTAAATATTGACTGTTGGTATAAGATTCCTTATTCCAGGGACAATATGAACCCCGAAAAATTATCTTATGAACAGCAAAAAAAGCAATTGGTAGAATTGTTGGACCGATCTGTAAAACGTCGTATGGTGGCCGATGTACCTCTGGGAGCTTTTCTGAGTGGGGGAATTGACTCATCCGTAATTACCGCTTTGGCTAGCCGACAGACTGATAAACTGAATACATTTTCCATAGGATATAAGGACGAACCATTTTTTGATGAAACCCATTATGCTCGTCAGGTAGCTGCTAAATTTAAAACAGAACATACGGTTTTTTCCCTAACCAATGAAGACCTTTACGAACACCTTTTTGATGTCCTTGACTATCTGGACGAACCCTTTGCGGACTCTTCTGCTCTTCCAGTTTATATATTAAGTCAAAAAACCCGGCAAAAGGCCACGGTTGCGCTTTCAGGGGATGGTGCTGATGAGATGTTCTCAGGCTATAATAAACACCTTGCTGCTTATCGGGCAATGAATGGGGGAGTAACTGCTATGGCGATAAACTCCATGCTTCCACTTTGGAAAGTTATGCCAAAGTCCAGAAATAACCCTCTGGGAAATAAGTTTAGGCAGTTACAGCGTTTTGCCGAGGGGTTGAGTTTATCGGAGGGAGAAAGATATTGGCGTTGGGCCAGTATTACAAGGGAAAAGGAGGTTGATCGTTTGTTGAATTCCAATGCTAAAAGTAAGTTGGAAAAACAATCGTATCAAGATTTCAAAACAAAGCATTTGGAGCATTTTTCAACCCAATCGGATATTAACGAAACCTTGTATACTGATATGCATTTGGTGCTTGTTAATGACATGCTTACCAAGGTAGATATGATGTCCATGGCAAATAGCTTGGAAGTGCGCGTTCCTTTTTTGGATCATGAGATTGTGGAATTTGCTTTTCAGCTACCGGAATCCTCCAAAATTAATAAGGGAATGAAGAAACGAATCCTGCAGGATGCCTTTCGAAATGTTCTTCCTGAAGATTTGTACAAGCGCCCTAAACATGGATTTGAAGTACCTTTATTGAAATGGCTTCGTACAGGACTCAAATCCATGATTATTGATGATTTGTTGGCAGATTCCTTTATTGAAGAACAGGGTATTTTTGATCTTGAGGAAATTAGAAATTTGAAAGCTAAATTGTTTTCAACAAACCCTGAAGATTCACATGCTAAAATTTGGGCACTGCTTGTATTTCAGTATTGGTGGAAAAAATATATTTCCAGCAAATAGAAAGGCTTTTTTGCTCTTTTTCCGAATTAAACGGTCTTGCTTTTGAGAAGAATTTAAAGGAAAGATTAAAAGCATAAGGAAAGTAGAGCTATCTGGAGACTGTAGTTGATGGAAACCTTGAATTCTTTTTTAGCTGTTTCCAGGTAAAATGTTTTGTTTTGATTCTAATGAAGAGGTGCTGATTATGTCTAAGCAAAGTATATTGTTTCTTACATTTAGTGTAGTTTTTCTTCTAGCCATTAAGATACTGGTATTCCCATTGTCGATTGAAGAAGCACCAATTTCCATAGAAAAGGAGGGAAAAGGAGAAATTAACTGTTTTGTCTATCATCGATTTGGAGAAGAAAATTACCCTTCCACCAATATTTCCCTAGAAACTTTTGAAAGGCAGCTTCAGTGGTTACAAGAAAATCATTTTACAGTCCTTACCCTTGGGGAGGCCCTGAAATTAATTGATGCCGATAATTTACCCCAAAAATCAGTGGTACTTACTGTTGATGATGGTTACCGATCTTTTATATTACGTGCATTTCCTTTACTTCAAAAATACAATTATAAAGCTACTGTTTTTGTCAATACCGCAACCGTGGGTGGTGGCTCTTATATGAACTGGAAGGAGTTAAAACAATTAGTGGACGCAGGAATTGAAATTGGGAATCATTCTCATAGTCATGCCTATTTTTTAAATTACTCTAAAGAAGAGAAATTAAAGATATTTAAGGAGGATGTTGCCAAAGCTCAGAAAACTATTCGAGAGAATTTGGGGATTAGCCCTGAATTGTTTGCTTATCCTTATGGAGAATATAGTTTGGATTTGAAGAAGGCTGTTCAAGAGTTGGGATTTAAGGCAGCTGCAGCTCAAAATTCCGGAGTGATTTCTTCGTATAGTGATCGGTTTGCCCTTCCTCGGTTTCCTATGGGTTCTTCTTTTGCTTCATTGGAGGGTTTTAGATCCAAAGCCAAAATGAAGGCTTTAGAGGTAAAAAATGTAGTTCCCGAGTCTTCTGTTTTGTCTTCCGATAATCCGCCCATTTTAAAGCTGGAAATCAATGATTCTCAAATAAATTTGAATCAAATTCAATGTTTTGTTCAGGGTAGTAAGAATTGTAGGTTAATTGCTGACTCTCGAAACCCCAATCAGTTCACAATGAAGGCAGAGGCCCCTCTCAATAATAGAAGGACCTTATATACAATAACGGCACCTTCTCTTGATGGGAGAAAATGGTTTTGGTATAGTCATTTATGGATCAACCCCCAAGTTAGTGAGTAAATTTTTTCTAACTCAGTTTGTTTGGCCTGTAATGATGGACTCTGTCCGGGGTTTTAATTCGGTTTCATAATTTTGATTTAGACAAGCCTTTAGGTATTAAACTGGTCGTTTAATTAGCAATTTTCCAGTACATTCTTTCATGTTTGGATAAATTCCATTTGATTTAAAAATAAAACTGAATTTATATGAGAATTGCAATTATTGCCCATGATGGGAAAAAGGCCGACATGGTAACTTTTTTGAGAGAACACAAAGACTTTTTAAATAATGCAAATTTGGTGTCAACTGGAACAACCGGGAAGCATGCCGAGAAAGCAGGGTTAAAGGTGAATAGGTTATTGTCGGGGCCATTAGGGGGAGATGCTCAAATTGCGGCCATGGCAGCAGAGAAGAAATTGGATTTGGTTATTTTTTTTAGAGATCCATTGGATAAACACCCCCACGAACCCGATGTACAAATGCTGATGCGGATTTGTGATGTGCATGACATTCCCCTTGCTACTAATTTTGCCACGGCTTCCCTGGTACTGAAAGGCCTTTCCTAGACAGGCTTTTAAAATATTTAGGGAATAAAAAAGGATAATGGGTAAATATTCTCAAATCTTCAGCTCCCTATAAGAGCTTTGAAATTTCTTTGTAGTAGAATTTAAAGTTATTAAGATCTACTGAAACGGATATATTATTGAAATGGACTTTTAAATTATTAGTAAGCCTCTACCGGTTATAGATATTTCTTTCCTTATCAGTTACTATTTGGTTTAAAAATAAAAAAGCCCCATTCTTTTAAAATGAGGCACTTATTGAAGTATAGTGCGCAAAGGGAGACTCGAACTCCCACGCCCGAAGGCACAGCCGCCTGAAGACTGCGTGTCTACCAATTTCACCACTTGCGCAATTCGGAGTGCAAACATATCACTCTTCTATTAGAAACACAAAACAATTCCCATGTTTTGCACGAGTGTTTTTTATCAAAAAAAGGCCTCAGTATCATACTGAGGCCTTTTTGATAAGGAAAATGAAAGCTGTGCTCTCATTTTCAGTTATTTATTTTTTATCATCTACTTCCTCAAATTCTACATCAGAAACGTTACCGTCATCTTTGCCAGTGTCTGAAGAACCTTGAGCTCCTGCTCCAGGTTGTCCATCACCCTGGGTAGCACCAGCACCTGCCTCTTGGGATGCAGCATACATTTCCTGAGAAGCCGCTTGCCAAGCATTGTTTAAGCCTTCCATTGCAGTATCTATAGCGGCTAGATCCTGTGATTTATGTGCTTCTTTGAGTTTTTCCAATGCAGAAGTAATCGCTGATTTGTTTCCGTCAGAAAGTTTGTCACCGTAATCTTTCAATTGCTTTTCTGTCTGGAAGATCAGTCCATCCGCCGCATTGATCTTGTCAGCTTTTTCTTTTATCTCCTTGTCAGCCTCAGCATTGGCTTTAGCTTCATTCTTCATTTTTTCGATTTCATCATCACTCAAACCTGAAGATGCCTCGATGGTGATTTTTTGCTCTTTTCCAGTACCCTTGTCTTTGGCACTAACATGCATAATACCGTTGGCGTCAATATCAAAAGCCACTTCGATTTGAGGAACTCCTCTTGGTGCTGGTGGAATATCTGATAACTGGAATCGACCGATTGTACGGTTGTCATTCGCCATTGGACGTTCTCCTTGCAGTACGTGAATATCTACTGAAGGCTGATTGTCTGAGGCGGTGGAGAATACTTCCGACTTTTTGGTTGGGATAGTGGTATTGGCCTCAATTAGCTTGGTCATTACACCTCCCATGGTTTCAATACCTAAAGAAAGCGGAGTAACATCTAATAAAAGAACGTCTTTAACTTCTCCGGTTAATACACCACCCTGGATAGAGGCTCCAATCGCAACTACCTCATCAGGGTTCACTCCTTTTGAAGGTTTTTTGCCAAAGAATTTTTCTACTTCTTCCTGTACCCTTGGAATACGCGTAGAACCCCCTACCAATATTACTTCATCTATATCAGAACCAGAAATTCCGGCATCTTCTAATGCTTTTTTGACAGGATCCATGCTTCTTCTGAACAAGCTGTCGCATAATTGCTCAAATTTTGCACGACTTAATGTTCTTACCAAGTGCTTAGGGATTCCATCTACCGGCATAATATATGGTAGGTTGATCTCTGTGCTGGTAGAGCTTGATAATTCAATTTTAGCTTTTTCAGCAGCTTCTTTCAAACGCTGAAGCGCCATTGGGTCTTTTCTAAGATCGATGTTTTCATCTTTCAGGAATTCTTCTGCCAGCCAGTTAATAATTTGCTGATCAAAATCGTCACCTCCCAAATGAACATCTCCATTTGTGGATAATACTTCAAATACACCGTCACCTAATTCCAAAATAGAGATATCAAAAGTACCTCCACCCAGGTCATAAACGGCGATTTTCATATCTTTATCGCGTTTATCCATTCCGTATGCCAGGGCAGCTGCCGTAGGCTCATTGATAATACGCTTTACTTCTAACCCTGCAATTTGACCTGCTTCTTTAGTCGCCTGTCTTTCCGCATCATTGAAGTAGGCAGGTACCGTAATTACGGCTTCTTTTACCTCGCTTCCCAGATAATCTTCCGCTGTTGACTTCATTTTTTGAAGTACCATGGCCGAAAGTTCCTGAGGAGTATATAGTCGATCACCAATCCGAATACGAATTGTTTCGTTATTTCCTTTTTCTACTTTGAAGGAGGCTTCCTTTTTTTCCTCACTTACTTCATCAAATTTTTTCCCCATAAAACGCTTCACCGATGAAACCGTGTTATGAGTGTTTGTGATCGCCTGGCGTTTTGCAGGATCACCTACTTTACGTTCTCCTTTTCCATCGTCTAGAAATGCTACAATAGAAGGAGTAGTTCTTTTACCTTCACTATTAGGGATAACGTGGGGTTCGTTCCCTTCCATCACCGCTACACAAGAGTTAGTGGTTCCTAAGTCAATTCCAATTATTTTTCCCATAATAAAATGTATGTATTGCTATGCTGATTCATTAATATCAAGAGTATTTTTTACTCTTCTGTTGTCTCCATTTACAAGGGTTGTGCCAATTGTCTTTTGAAGTTGTTTTATGACAGCTTGGCAGTTACAGGGACTGATTTTAAGTTTTATCTGGCAGTATCCCAGAAGAAAAACGTTTCAATAGGTATCAAATTGTCAGTTCTTTGGGTGGACTATACCCGGTTAAAACGCTGAATTTTTTGTAGTCTACAGACAAGGGATATTCATAAAAACTACCTTCATTGTAAGGATTTTGGTGGAATTTTAAGATTATAATAATATTTGATCGAGTTTGTTATATAATAATTGATAGAGTGACTAATTTTGAGAGGCAATAATCTTGAGGTTCTTTCTAAGAAGAAAGACAGAGGAATTTTATGATTGCAAATTACTGAATGACATAATCTGTCTCTTCAAATTTGCCCTTAAAAATAAGGAATCATTCAAAAGAATATGTAGTTGACGGCTTTTTTGATTTATATAGCTCAAAGCTTATAATTCACCTTTTGGCCTTTGAAGTTTTAATTTCGTATTGCTTAATTATTAATTCTAAATTACCCAGCTTGGGCTTTAAAAGAATAGATGTATGAGTTTTCTTTTTAATGGTTTTGCTTCCTGGAAGGAATATTGTGAAACCCAGCAGTTGAAATTGCATCAGCCGGTACTTGAATATGAGACCAAGCAAAAAGGTCGTTCAGAGGAGGAGGTATTCAATGGTTTATTACAAGCGTATGAAGTAATGAAGGAAGCGGTTAATTCTGGTTTGAGTGAAGAAATGAGTTCACGATCCGGAATGATAAAGAATGGTGCCAAAAAGGTGTATAATCATCCGGTGACTGTTCTATCACCCGAATTTCAAAAGTTGATATCCAGAGCTCTTGCGGCCAAAGAAGTAAATTCTTGTATGGGTAGGATTGTGGCAGCTCCAACTGCCGGAGCTTCAGGTATTCTTCCAGGAGTTTTGTATACTCTGCAAGACCTACACAATTTGTCGGATAAAAAGATTGTAGAAGGCTTATTAGTAAGTGCAGGAATTGCTTTGATTATCGAGCAAAAAGCTTCTTTGGCTGGAGCGGTTGGTGGATGTCAGGCAGAAACTGGAAGTGCGGCAGCCATGGCGTCAGGAGCTATTGTTTATTGTTTAGGAGGGAGTGTAGATCAAGTATTTAATGCCGTGGCTATTACTATTCAATGTATGTTAGGCTTAATTTGTGACCCTGTGGCAGGTTTGGTCGAGGTGCCATGTGTCGTGCGAAATGCTAGTGCTGCCGCTATTGCCAATTCTTCGGCACAAATAGCCTTGGCAGATGTGAGTGCTGTCATCCCAGTGGATGAATGTGTGGATGCCATGGGAGAAGTCGGTCAAAGTATGGAAACCCGCTATAAAGAAACGGCTTTAGGAGGCTTGGCTGCTACTAAAACTGGTCAACAGATCTCTAAGCGTGTATTGGTGCAGGACATAGAAATTCTTCCTGATGAGGATAAGTGAGAATTCGTTAAGAGAGAAAAATAATTTTGGGCCATAACTTAATGAATTCAAGAAATTTATTTTGAATAATAAAGTTCCTCCAAGGTCAGGCCTTTAGGTAGCGTATTAGAAAATTCATTTAAAAGAGGAAAATAGAATTTATTAGATTTCTTTAAGAGCCTGTCTAAACTTTGCGTT
>NZ_SMMB01000505.1 GCF_009711365.1 Xanthovirga aplysinae
TATAGATTACCTTAAAAACCTGAGCAAAATCCTTTATTCCAGATTTTAGCTTTACATGCTTGGTGTCTGAAGTATAAAGTTCACCTTCATTTAAAGCTTTACACAGGTCGGCTAAGTTTTCGGCTGCACTTTCCTTAAAAATTCCACTATCTGTCATGGCTTTTATTGCATCCTGATAGGGGAATTGAATGTATTTTAAGGGTTTACCGATTGCTTCAGAAATTTTCTCAGAAATTTGGGAGGAAGTAACTTGTTCAGGTCCCCGGAGTTCAATTTGATTCTTATCGTTGAAATCTAATTCCAGTAGTCGATTTGCAGCATATTCTCCAATATCTTGAGTCGTAACAGGTGCAAAGGATACATTGCCCTCTAACATTGAACCAAAAATTCCTTGATTGACAATAGGTAGGTTTGCTAAGAAATTCTCCAGGAAGTACGTTGGGCGTAAATGAAGTACATGTAGGTTTTTAATAGCATTCAACCGATTTTCTACCTGTTCAACTCCGGCGAGCAAGCGAAATTTATCAGGGTTTTCAACCCCTGATGAACTCAAGTTGACAACATGTTTCAAATTACTCTGTTCTATTGCATCACCAATGATATTTGCAACTGTTTTTTGGGTTTCAGAATGGTCTTCAGCATCATAAAACGGTGGCGTCATAACAAAAGCGGCGTCTATATCTTTTAAGGCATCCTTCAGAAAAACAGGATGATTTATATCCCCAGAAATTATTGTGGCACCTAATGCTTCGAGTTCCTTTAACTTTTCAGGATTTCTTCCAACCACATTTACGGCTTTTCCTGCCTTTAATAAATTTGTAGCTACCACTTTACCAATATTCCCTGTGGCACCAAATACTAGATAATTCATTTGCTCCATAGTTTTTAATAATTAATTGTTATAATTTTTGTAACAGTATTATATAAAAAAAATTAAATGAACTGGTTAAGAAATTTTTTTAAAGTGATTTGATGAAAGCGTTGATTAATAAGACCGTCTGCTTCTTCGTAAAGATTTGAAAGGTTCTTATTGATATTTTTGCCAATCGGACAAGCCACAAGGGGGTTGTTTTTATTTAACCCCAGTAAATATTCATCTTTAACTACTTCATAAATGTGCCCTAGTGTGATCTTATCAGCGGGCCGAGCTAAACGACTACCTCCGCCTTTACCTTCTTTGCTTTCGACCAGGCCTTTTTCTTTCAGACCAATTAGTTCTCTTCGGACAATTCCTGGGTTTACATCAATAGATTGGGCCATGTACGATGAACTCAACCACTGATTTTCTTCAATAGCCATTAAAAGCATCATGTGTACCGAAATTGCAAACCTGGCATTGGCCATACTGTAACTTTATTGTTAACAGTACAAAGGTAGAAAATCTTTTTGATGATACCAGGTTTAAATAAAATAAATTGTGGTTTGTTTTATAGGGGGTTGACTTTAGAAGTTCATAAATTGAAACTTGACTTATAATATTTAATTAAATGCTTCTACTATAATACAACTGTCCTCTATTTCTTTTCCAATATATATCGATCTCCGCATTTATTTGTCAGAATTAATAATTGATTGGAAATCTGATATTTCCAATCTCCTGCCAGAATTAGTGTCCAATCAAAATCTGCATTCCAATTACAGAAATTTTCAAATTGTATTTTATTTCCTTCTAGAAAATAGGTTCCTCTGCATATGGCAGGAAACTTATCTTTATTGCTATTCCCTGTAAATTCTTTATTCAGGAGCTCTAAATTCACTTTTATTTGTTCTTTGTCTCGTTCAAAAATTCCATGATAAGCTCCGGCAATAGAATGTTTTTCCTCAATTAAATTTTTTTTCTGGCAACTGCTAATTGTTAAAACCATAGTTAAAAAAAGTGGAATAGTATTCTTCATTTCTTCTTCAAAAAATATGATTTGTAAAAAAAGCAGAAGTATGTCTTTATTAGACCACTTCAGTTGTACTCCTACTTTTT
>NZ_SMMB01000024.1 GCF_009711365.1 Xanthovirga aplysinae
AACGGCTTTTGCCCAGGACCTTTCCACCACCCAGGATGGTACTGGAAACACCTCTGTCAAAATTCAAATCCGGCCTGATCCCAATAATCCTAATACCATGGAGGCCGATCAGGTAGGAGATTACAATACTTTTGTTGGATTTCAGTTCGAGGGACGGAATAATAACATCAAGGTTCGGCAGGTAGGAGATGGTAATACCAGTCTTAATTTCCAGTTGGGAGGA
>NZ_SMMB01000287.1 GCF_009711365.1 Xanthovirga aplysinae
TGATACAAAATTTACTCTATTCCTGAACGTCCATTCTTCTGGGGTATCTTTGATTTTAGTTCCGTAGTAGTAAACAGTTATATCATCTAATGGCCACATAAATTTGCTTATTTAATGGTAGGTAACGGCTCGCCATTGTTATAATCAGTTTCTATTTTTTCCAATAGTAGTACCATCTAATTCTGTAGGTCATTGATTCAAAAATCATATTCAATTTGGAGTAGTATTCTTCAGTCTCCCAAATCGTGTTTCTCGAAAAGTAATCACCTCTTCCAGAATTTGTTGATTCAGTTTTTTGTGGTTGCTTGTCCTGGGTTATAGGTTTACCAAGTTGATCAATTAAAGTAGACTTTATTCTTTCGTACTCGGAGTTATATTCTTTTAATTTTTTACTCTCCTCCTTCCACATATCCTGTTTTTTGAAGAAGTTTCCATACCTCTCTTTTTCCCAATCATAACTTATATACCGGATAATTGAGTCGGGTTCCGAATAGAAATATTCAACGAAAAGAGGCAAAAATCCTTTCTGATCCCGCTGAACGATTATAGGTTTTGCTATTTTGTATTTGTCAACCAAAGGATAAATGCTCTTAGAAAGAGAGACATTCATTTCTAGAAAGTCGATTTTCTTAGTCAATGATTTTTCAAAGTCAATCGCATTGCTAATGCTCGTTTTCTCTGACCAAAATTTTACATTGTCCTTCTTCCCACTGAAACTTGCTAAAAGGAATAGAGTTGAGGTCAGAAGAAATGTCAGTAATTTTTTCATTCTGTATTTTTAATTAGTCATAACGGCACGGCTGGCTGCTCTTTTTTTTCAGCATTGGGAAAGCATGGCAGCTCGCCATTGTTGTACCCAGTTTTTATTTTCAGAAAAAATCGCTGTCAGTCCAAATTAACCAATTGTTTCCAATTCCCCAGATTTCTATAAAATTCAAGTCAAAATTATCTTCGTAATAGCCTTTTTCTGTTTGCTTTGGGTTTCCGCAAG
>NZ_SMMB01001266.1:0-14384 GCF_009711365.1 Xanthovirga aplysinae
AAAAAAAAAAAGCATTAGAAAACCTTAGATTTCTATAATAGTAATTACTCTCCCCTTAAAGCCCTAACAGGAGTATTCAGCACGGCCTTTTTTACTGAATAAAACAAAGTAATCAGAAAAAAGAAGCTGACAATCAGAACAGGAACGATAAAAAACCAAATTCCTATGGAAACATGGTAAGCATAGTGCTGTAACCACTCTCTACCTGTTAAATATCCGATGCTTAATCCTGCTATGATGGAAATGCCAATAAGCCAGACAAAACTTTTGGATAAGCCCATGATGTCAATAGTGCTTGCCCCCAACACTTTATGAATAGCTATTTCCTTTTCCCTTTCCTTAAAGGTGTAGTAGGTGATGATAAAGATCCCGAAAGAGCAGACGATTAAAGTAAGAAAACAAAACAGGTTAAGCCATTTCTGGAAGCGGGCTTCGTTTTCGTAGAGTTGTTTTAGATTATCAGTGAAAATTGAGTATACAAATTCGCTTTCGGGAAATACTTGCTTCCAGGATTGTTCAAGTTTAGTGATTGCCTCATTAAAGTTTCCGGAACTCAGCTTAACAGCTATCGTATGCTGCATATTATTCCTGTCCAGGTGAAACATAACCGGCTTAGTTTTAAACTTTAAACTTTCCTGATTAAAATCACCAATCACACCTACTACTCTTTTGTTCATCCTTTTGTGTTTGACAAACACCTCAGTGTCCAGGATATCTTCAGGTTCGCTGTACCCCATTTCCCTACATGCAGAATAGTTAACTATAATATCTTTTTCACTGCTTTCTTTGGTGAAAAAGTTACCTGCCAGAAGCTTCATATCGTAAAAATCGAAGTAATTATGCATTACCTCATTATGGGCAACCATTTGAAAATTATCCTTTCCTGTTTTATCATTGGAGACCCCGCCCCAAATGGCATAACTATTGGAACCAGGGGCATATACCGCTCTTGTGATATCTTCTACCTGGGGTATTTTTTTTGCCTCCGTATCAAAAGCCTGCATTTTTGAATTCATGCTTCTCATCCAATCTTTTAAATGGGGCTGCATCAAAAACAGGATTTTGTCAGTCTTGTAACCCAAGTCCTTTTGGTATATAAAGTTAATTTGCTGAAATACCACCAGGGTAAAAGATAAAAACAGGACACAAATGGTAAATTGAGCAATAATTGGTGCTGTCTTTTTAGTAATTTTCTTCGAAAGTACCTTTCCCCTTGATTTCATTGTATGCAAGGGCTCCGTTTTGGAAAAGATAAGGGCATAGATAAGGCTTATAACCAGGGATAAAATAAAAAAGCCTCCGGTGAAAATGGAATAAAGTAGAAATTGTTTACCTGTATCCACTTTAACAGGGAAATTGAAATATTCTGAAACTATATCAACTGTTATAAAATGAAGGTCAAAACCAAGAAAGAGGGCAATTGCCATTTGAATAAGGGCTTCCATAAAGAAGAGCTTCAAATTATCAGCAAATCCCGCTCCTAAAACTTTTCTAATTCCTACTTCTTTATTTCGGTCGAGAGTTTTTACTAGGGAAATATTTACGAAATTAAGCCAGGTGATAAAAAAGCATCCTGCCCCCAGCAGAATTACTAAGTTTACGATTTCATTATATCCTCCGTTAACTTCTCTAAGTTCTCCCTGAAAACTAGATTCCAAATGAATTTTTTCTATTGGACTTAAACTAATCTGTACATCAGCATTACTGTATTGGTTTTTCAGTTCTGCTTCCTGATTAATTTCATGGATCAGATTTTCAGGACCTTCATTGCCTTTAATGCGTAGGTATGTCCAATGGTTCATGGCCTTGTCAAAATCATAATATTTCTTAGGGACCTGAAAGAGGAGTTGATTGGAACAAATCCAGTCCATCTGAATATGAGAGTTTTCAGGAAAATCCTTACAGATACCCGTTATTTCATAAGTATCGGTGTAAAACTTTCCTTTGATGGTAACAGATTTTCCTAAGGGGTCCTCATTTTTAAAGTATTTTTTTGCCATTGACTCTGTAAGTACTACAGCTTTTGGCTTTTTTAAAACTGTTGCGGGATCTCCAGCCAGAAGGGGGAAGGAAAATATTTGAAAAAATGTGGAGTCCACTTCGTAAACTCGCGTTTCCCTGAACACAGCATCCCCATACACAATAGTACAATCATCCGGAAGAGGAGTGAGGGTAACATAGTTTTCAACAGATTTGAATTTGTTTTTGACCATATTGCCCAGAAAACCATGTGAAATGGCATAATCTGTAGAACCATTAGGGGTTTCCAAATGGGTATTTACCCGGTACAATTCTTCATAGTTCTCATGGAATTTGTCAAAACTTTTTTCAAAGGCCACATATTTGAACAAGTGCAAAACTGCCGCAATGACTAAAGCCAGAACACCAATGTTGGTGAAGGATAAAAACCTGTTCTTTAGTAAGTTTCTCCAGGCCAGGATAAAATAATTTTTGATCATTTGAATGGTCTTTTAGGCTTTCGTTTTGAGCCAAATTCTATTTTCTTTCCCCTATGGACTGGTTTACTTTGTTGCTGTATAACTAATCCATTCTTGCACCAAATACCAGATCAATCATTTTATAAAAATCCCCCTGGTTAAAGGAATACTCCTTTTCTGTATCTACACGATGAACCAGTACTAACTTTGAAGAAGGGTATACCCCCAGCATATGAATTCCTGTTCCCGTATGAAAAAAGGACCGGCTCTTTCTGTTTTCTGTCTTCATAAGCACATTCCAAAGCATGCCGTAGGCTATTCCATAATCGGGGTTAGTGACAGAATAAGGCGTAGTACTTCTTTCTATCCATGATTCCGGAATGATTTGTTTTCCGTTCCATTTTCCCTTGTTCAGGTATAACTGACCAAAGAGGGCCATATCCCTGGCAGAAAGCCGAAAGTGATAGGCAGGAAATTTCGATTTACTATTTTCATACTGATAGAAACCATCGGTGTCCGGAATGTTAAACTCCTCAGATTCCCCGTCAATTGAGGTATAAACTCCCTGAAAATCGTTCATGCCCAAGGGAACAGCAATTTCTTCATTAAATAGGGTATAAATACTTTTTCCGGTAGTTTGTTCAAGGATTGCTCCCAGTACGTTAAAGTCCCAGTTATTGTAATAATAATGTTCTCCCGGTTTATGTTCATCCCGTTCAGGTTTTCCGTAGAGCATTCCTTTGGAAACGGCGGCCGCATCGTGATACACCCCCGAACGTGACTTTAGTAAATCTGCGATCCGTGCATTTTTCTCATTTTCTGAAAGAGAAGGTTCAATATCATCAATGCTGAGCTCACGTAGGGTCATGGTGGTATCGATTACACCTTCGGCTACCTTAATTCCGAATAAGGCATTTAACATGGGTTTTCGAATGGAGTGAATGGTATGTTTCCTGTCGGTTTTTCCCCATTCATAAATCACCTTTCCATCCACCATTAAGAGCATTCCTGAGGAACCAGCCTTTTCAAGAAAGGCGGAAAGGGTGTCCAGCTTTTGAGGGGAGAACCCCTTAGTGTCAGCTGCTGCATATTTGAACTGGTGTTTTGGAGGTGTGCAGTTTACTAATGCAATCAGTAGGGAAAGGAGAGTGAGGATGCCAAAAGTGTTATATCTGTTTTTCATTTTTTATTTAGGTTACTAAGATAGCTATCCCAACGATTAGGGTATATGATTTATAAAAAGTAATTTCTAATTGCTTGAATCAGAGGTGAAATCCTGATTATTCTCTTTGTCTAATACTTTCACCGGAAACTGGTCTTTGTAAAGATTCTGCTCACCATTTTAAAAATTCATTTAAACTCTTTAATGTCAGAATTTGAACTATTTATAGTTTCAGGTTTCCAAAATTAGATTAAAGCTTAAACTCTTATTACTCATTTCTTAAGGTATCGATTACATTAATTTTTATTCCTTTAGTTACTCCATAACTTATAGTAAGTCCGGCCAGGGCAATGACAGTGAAAATGGTCAGAAACCAGGGAAGAAGACTGGTTTTGGCCTGGTAAGCAAATTCGTTTTGCAATCCTGAAGCAAAATAGACCGATACAGGTATTGAAATTATGATTGAAATAAGGATTACCTTACTAAAATCTTTTGAGACACTTAAAAATATATCTGTAAATCCTGCTCCTAAAACTCTTCTTATTCCAATTTCTTTGATTCTTTGTTTCACCGTAAACATTGATAATCCCAGTAAGCCTAAAATAGCCAAAAGAATGGCCAGGCCGGAGAAAAAGGTAAACAGCAACATCATCTGCTGATCCCCTTTATATTGATTATGAAGGAAATCATCCAGATAAATAAAATTAAATGGCTGGTCAGGGAGGTTAGCCTTCCAAACAGACTCAATTTGGGATAAATTATCCTCCTGAATCTTTATCAATAGTTTTTGCATATGTACATCACGGTAGATGATAACAGCGGGCTCTATTTTGTTGTGAAGGGATGTAAAATGAAAGTTCTTTACTACTCCTACGATTTGTCTTTCTTCTCCATAAAGGGTTACTTTTTTAGAAAGAGGATCTTTCCAGTTAAATTCCCTGACGAATTGTTCATTCACCAAAGCTGCATTTTTCAAATCCCTGGCATATGCTTCAGAAAAATTCCGGCCATTTATTATTTCTATATTCAGGAGGTCTGTAAAGTCTTCATCCCAGCTAAAAATATTAAGGATTTTTTCCGTTTTTCTTCCGGTATTGTCCGGTACTTCGGCAATATCTTTTCCATTCTCCACTCCGGGAACACTTCCATATCCCGCAAGGGATGCACTTTCAATAGAGGATTGATTCAGCAATTCTTCTTTTAGTCTTAGGATGTTTTGATTGTAAGATACATCTTCAGGCAAATCAACCATTATAACCCGCTCCTTGTTAAAGCCCATTTCTTTATTGTACAGATAGTCCATCTGATTTTTTAATATAAGTGCGCAAATGACCAGTACGATAGAAGCTGAGAATTGAAAGGTTAAAAGCAGCTTTTGCAACCAGATATTTGCAGGTACAGATGTTTTGTTTTTTAAAGCCTGAGCAGGCTCAAATCCGGACAAATAAACAACAGGATACAGACCGCTCAATACAGTTATGAAACAAAATATGCCAAAAACAGAAAGCAGGAACTGCCAATGCAGGAGATCCCATAAACCGGCGGATTCAAGGCTTGTTACTTGTTTGAAAAAAGGAAATAAATAAAGGATCAGGGCAACCGATGCGAATAGACAAATGAATGCCATGAAGGAAGATTCGGCTATTAACTGGCGAACGAGGTTTCCGGTATTTCCTCCCATGGTTTTCCGAAGCCCAATTTCTTTATTTCTCGTTAAAGATTGGGCCATCCCTAAGTTAATGTAATTTAAGGTGGAAATAAAAAGAATGAGACAGGCTACAAGGAAAAAAATGTAAAGATAGGATTTATTTCCCACCGACTTATCCATAGTAAGTCCGGAATCAAAATGGGCATCTTTTAGGGGCTGTAAATGAAAGGCTACTTTCATGTCAGATTGTTCAAAAACTTCAGTCAGATGATTTCGGGTAAAGGATTTTAGTTTTATAGATAACTCATCAGCCTTCGTCTGCTTTCCCAATAATACATAGGTGTAGTTTTCAAGGTCAAACCAATCCTGGGTGGAGAATGGGCCCAAAGCTTCTTTATTAGAAATTAAAGCATCTATAGCCAAATGCGAATTAGAAGGTAAATCCTTCATAACTCCGCTAACCTTGTAGTGTTCTCCGTTGATTTCCAGTTCTTTTCCAATGGACCCTTCTTCTCCAAAGTATTTTTGCGATAGGCTCTGGTTAATTACCAGTTGAAAAGGTTCTGACAATGCCTTTTCTGGGTTTCCTTCAATCAAAGGAAGGTCGAATATTTTGAAGGCATCCTGGTTGACGGCATAAACATTTTGTTCCCTGAAGACCTCTTTCCCCTTTTTAAAAGTTGTTTTTCCGGAGAAGTGAAAACTGACATAATTTTCCACCTCTCCAAAATCTTTCATCAGGGACGGACCAAGAGGTTTCCCTGTACTCGCATATTTGGTGGTGGAACCATTCATGGTTCCCTCTAATACTACCCGGTAAATTCTGTCAGAATTTCGGTGCCAGGAATCATACCCCCACTGATATTGTAAATATAAGAAAATGAAAAGGGTGCTGCTGATACCTAAAATTAAGCTAAAAGCACTGATCAGGGCATTGCCTTTATGGTAAAGGTGATGTCTGATAAAAAATTTCAGATAGCTTAAAAATAAAATCATCGATACTGTTTTTTGCTTTTACTAATTACTTTATGGTAATTTTCGGTAACTTATTATCGTCTCGGTTGGCTGCTGTGCTTTTTCGCGTCGGCTTTTGCTCGTTGGCAAAGCAAGGCAGCTAGCCATTTTTATTGTGCCTGGTTTTAATTAAAATATCCCAGTTTTTCTAAAAATAGATCGATTTCTTTATACGCTTTAGCCTGAATTTCCTTATCTGGATTTGGCCAACCGTTATCTGGTTGGCTTGACGGTGTAAATAAATGACTTACCCCTTCATAAATATGTAGGTATGATTCATTTCCATATTTGACCATGTTTTGATGGAATAGTTCAGATTCCCGAATTGGGGTAACCGTGTCGTCTTTACCAACCAAAATTATAGCCGGAGGCATATTTTCTTTAACATGTTCCGCAGGGGAGTAATTATAGGGCTTACCTTTATTTAGTAATAATTTTTTAAACCACCCACTATTTATAAGAGATAAAGCTGGAGAATACAATACTAAAGCGTTTGGTTTACTTGATATGTTCTTTTCAGGATCAAAGGATGGAAATACAGCTGCGCTGGCGGCAAGATGAGCTCCTGCAGACCATCCGTAAGCCACGATCCTATCAGGATCTATTTTTAATTTTTCCGAATTTTTTCTCATCCAAATAATTACTTTTCGTGCATCCTCCATTGCTTCAATTGGTGTTATCGATTCTTGATCAGATAATCTATATTGGGCAGCAACAGCAACCATTCCATTTTGAGCAAATTTTTTAGCCCGGGCAAATGCCCAGGAAGGTTCTCCCATATTCCAACCTCCTCCGTGAAAAATCACAATTGCAGGTCTGCTATCATTTGATTCTTTTTCATTCGGAAAAAATACATGGGCTTTAAGGCTATCTTTTTTGGTTCCATCAAAAACATATTCATAAGAAGAAATTTCCTCAGAATTTGACTGAGCTTTTAGTTCAATGAAGAAAAACAAAGCTGTTATAATTAGTAGCAATTTTCTAAATCTCATTTGTTTATTTAATTTGGGTTTTATTCATTAATCAGGTCCAATTAAAATGATCCATTAACAGTCTGTTTTGATTTTCAGGGAGATAACTGGTTGGGTAGATCCCTTTAAGAAATTCCCCTTCTTCCTTTATTCTCTATTAATTGCATTTAAAGGGTTTTCTTTTGAAACTGACCAGATTTTCCCACTTACCGTCATTAGAACTATAAAAAGTGTAATTAAGATAACAGATAACAAATTAATGGATTTAACTCCTACGCTATAAGCAAATGTTTGAGAAATATTCATTACCGTAAAATAAGTTAATAGCAGACTTACAGCAGTAGCAATAGCATACAGCTTCATATAATCTTTCAGAATAAATATAAAAATGTTTTTAGTACTTCCTCCCAACACTTTCCGTATGGCAATAGCCTTCTTTTGTTGGTTTAATGAAAATGAAATAAGACCGAATAAACCAATAATCACCAGTACTATGGAAATAACAGAAAACAAAACAAAGATTCTCATAACATTTTGCAAGGCCATCATATAACCTTCATCAAACCCAGTCTCTAAAAATTCAAATTCAATAGGTGTTTCCAAAAAGGATGCGTTAAAAAGCTCATTAAGTTTTTTTTGTGACTCAAATTTATTGACGGGGTTCACTTTTACACTTACCAAAGGATAATTATTCTCTTTATCTAATAATAGCATTATAGGGGGTATTTTCTGAAATAAGGAATACTGGTGAAAATTTTTTACAACACCTATAATTTTTAATCGCCCATTATCAAAGGTTTTGCCGATTGGATTTTCCCATCCCAGGGATAAAGCAGCAGCTTCATTTATAATGCAACTGTTTTGACCATCTGTCGAATATGCTTCTGAAAACCAACGTCCTTTTGCTAATGACATTTTGTAGGCGTCCAAAAAATTATGATCTACAGCATAAGTGGATAGTCTGATTTTGTCATAGGTTTCTGCTCCTTCTCGGGTCCATTTTTTTTGTTCTCCTGAATAAATAAAAGGAGCCCCTTCCGATTCGGAATAACTTAATACATTTGGATCTTGTTCTAAGGTGTTTTTTAAAACCTTTAGGCGCCCTTTAGCCTGATGATCAGGAGTGGGAACCCAGGCAAATAACAAGTTTTCCTTTTCAAACCCAATATCTTTTTGTCTTAGATAATTTATTTGATCCATTACAAAAAGGGAAAAAAACAGTAAGGGTATAGCTATCAAAAGTTGAAAAACAACTAAGGCTTTTCTTAAAAAATTACGACGTTTAATGGAGGAATGACCATGAAGAAAGGCGCTTAATTTTAAAGAAGAAAGGTAGTATACCGGATATAATCCCCCCAGAAAACCAAATAGAATTAAAACCATGACGAACTTTAACAGGAAAAACCAGCTCCCGTTAAATAGCAGAGACAAATCCCTGTCAACTACCCTATTAAAGATGGGGAGTGTGAAATAAACTAGTTCAGCTGTTACAATTACAATAGCCAATAGCATTAAAAATGATTCTATGATAAACTGAAACCTCAATTGAGGTTTTGAAACACCCAATACCTTTTTCATACCAATTTCCAACTCTCTGTTTAGCAATTGGGTGGTGGATAAATTGATATAATTTACAGCGGTGATAAAGGCCGTGAATAAGGCAACCCCAATAAAAAGATAAATAACAATGAAATCATTTCCCCGATTGTCAACGGCATTATTAATTACATGTAAAGTTTTCAAATAAATATCTTTAATAGGTCTTAAACTTAGTAATTCCTTACTTCCCTCTTCAAACGTTGTATGCTTGGCTAAGATATTTTTTATTTTTACGTCAACTTCATCAACCTTCGCTTTGTCATTTAGTAACACATAGGTACCGGTATAATTTTTGTCCCAACCTCTTTGGGGCTTTCTACCATAGAATCCTTCATAAGAATTATAAGAAATAATATACTTGAAGGTTAAATGAGAGTCTTTAGGATAATCAGCAAAAACTCCAGTGACGTTAAAATCATGTTTCTTGTCTAAACGGACTGTTTTTCCAACTGCATTACCAGTGGGGAAAAGTTTATCTGCCAAAGATTTGGAAAGTACAATGCTCATGGGTTGACTCAGGGCTGAATTATGATTTCCCTGTAAAAATTCAAAACTAAACATATGTAAGAAGGTACCATCCGCAAATAATCCGTTTTCTCTAGGGAATAGCTCATCTTTTATAGCTATATATTTAGATGTACTTATAACACTGGCAGCATCTGCAATTTCAGGAAATGAGGATTTTAATTCATCTGCCAGCTCGTAAGGGGTCGAATCAAAGATTTGACTTTCTGCTTTATCATTTACTGTCCTTTCTATTCTATAGAGTCTTTTATTATTTTTTTGAAAGCCATCATAATTATTTTCATAAGAGATATATAGGGTCATTAAAAATACAGCCGTTAAGCCAATAGAGGAACCAATAAGATTGATTAAAAAAGATTTCTTATCCTTTTTCAATTTTCTTATGGCTAGTAATAAATTAAGCTTTAACATAGTAAAATGTATTTGGATGAGGTAAATGGTCTTATCAAAACTTTTTAGCCCATATAACTGGTTCTATGTTTGAAGTTATATTTTAAAGCTATTTTTGAGTTCTTTGTAAACTATGGAAAATCAATTACCTGGCGAGCCCCTACATTTGATCTATTGAATTCCCGGTTCAGGCAATACAACCTCCCTGATTTTAAAGATTACTTTTTTCGGTATTTGAAAACAAACCTCTCATTCAATTTCCCTGAATTTTTCAGTAGCATAATAATAGTTCATTCGTACGGCTCTTCAAAATTCAACAAGTATGCCAAAGCTTAAAAATGTTGATTAAAAGTATTTTAGCCTGTGTTTTGATTTTAGTACTGTCAAAAAATTAGGCACTGAAGTGTAAAAATATTGGACAGTATTCATTGGTGCTGAAATCTTCCTTATCTTTGGAAAAAGGACCATTTATGAAAAAAGGGAATATACTGATTGTTGATGATAACAAAAGTGTGCTAAGTGCGCTGGAGCTCCTGCTTCAGTTTGAATTTGATGTGGTGAGGTGTATTTCCCATCCCAAGCAGATTGCTTCCGAACTCAGGTCATCCGAAATTGATGTTGTTTTACTGGATATGAATTTTTCGGCTGGTTTAAACAACGGGAATGAAGGACTTTTTTGGCTGAAGGAGATAAAAAAGTTATCTCCGGATACCGAGGTGGTCCTGATGACCGCATTTGCAGAAGTAGAACTGGCCGTAAATGCCCTTAAGTTGGGTGCAGCTGATTTTATTGTAAAACCATGGCAAAATGAAAAGCTCATTGCAACCCTTCAGACCGTTATTAAACTGAGGCATTCCAATCAGCAAATTGGAGAGTTAAAAAACAGGGAAAATGGCTTAAAACAGGAATTATACAACCCAAATGATTTTCTGGATACATTCTCTCCCGCTATGCAAAAGGTAATGCAAATGGTCAGCAAGGTGGCGGGAACAAATGCCAGTGTATTAATCACCGGAGAAAACGGTACGGGAAAGGAATTGATTGCAAGAGAAATTCACAGGCAATCTCAAAGAAATAAAAAAGGGCTACTGGTAACGGTAGATATGGGAGCCTTGTCGGAAAATCTGGTTGAAAGTGAATTGTTTGGTCATAAAAAAGGTGCTTTTACTGATGCCAAAGAAGACCGAATGGGGAAATTTCAGCTGGCAGATAAAGGAACTCTTTTTTTGGATGAAATTGGAAACCTGTCTCTGCAACACCAGGCTAAGCTTCTTGTGGCTTTAGAAAGCAGAAATATTGTTCCTCTGGGCTCAAATAAGAATATTAAGGTCGATATCAGGCTCATCAGTGCCACTAATAATGAAATTGAAAAAGAAGTGGAAAACGGCCAGTTTCGTGAAGACTTGCTGTATCGTCTTAATACCATACGGATTGAACTTCCTCCTTTGCGGGAGAGGGGGGAAGATATTGAATTGCTGGCGGGCTTTTTTGTGAAAAAATATCAGAAAAAGTATCAGAAAAAATCTTTGAGACTTAGTTCCGGTGCTATCCGCAAACTGATGCAGCATCACTGGCCAGGAAATGTCAGGGAGTTGAAGCATACCATAGAGAAGGCCGTTATTTTATCTGATCAGGAAGTGTTGAAAGCGGAAGATTTCATTTTTAAACCAATTGGAGGGAAGAAAGCACATCAGCGACAAGCTACTCTGGCTGATATGGAAAGGCAAATGATTGAGGAGGCAATGGATAAATACAACGGAAACCTGAGTTTGGTAGCTGAAAAACTGGGAATCAGCCGGCAAACCTTATACAATAAGATGAAACGTTATGCGATATAAAAATCCAAACTCAGGTTTGCTCATCCGCCTTGCGGTTTTTGCCTTATTGGTGGCTTCTTTTGCGCTGGCTGTTTATGAGCAATCGTGGTTCTATAGTATTCATGCTTTTGTTTTTATAGTGCTGTCTGTATGGAATTTTGTTCATTATATAAATGGGTTGAACAGGAAATTAAACTTTTTCTTTGAGGCCATTGCCAATGGGGAAAGTAGTATTCATTTTTCTGAAACAATCAAAAATAAACCCCTTCGGAACCTTCATAAGAATTTGAACCGGGTAAATAATATGATCTCAGAATTAAAGATAAGCAGGGCAAACCGGGAACAGCTTTTTATGGAATATATGAGGCAATCTGAAACCGGATTTATAGTAGTAGAAGAAAGCGGTAAAATTGATACCATTAATGCAAAGGCTTTAGAATTTCTGGATCTTAATCACCTTTCTCATATCCAGTCTCTTGCCCGGAAAAATAAACCTCTTTTTGAAACTATAAGTCAACTCAAAGCCGGGAAAAGTCAGGTTTTAAAGTGGCTGAAGAACCAGCAAATCCGACAGGTTTCCATTAAAAAAGTGGTGATTCATTTCGAAAGTAAAAAGTACGAGATCTGTTTCATATATGATATCCGTAAGGAATTGGAGGAGAATGAATTGGAAGCCTGGATGAAATTTATTCGTATTTCCACCCATGAAATCATGAATTCTATTGCCCCGATAACTTCCCTGAGTAACACCCTGAGCCGTTTTTTTGTGCAAAATGGTGAAAACAAATCGTTGAATGAGCTTAATCAGAAATCCATAGACGACACTGTAAAAGGATTATCGGTTATTGAAGACAGAAGTGAAGGGCTAATGCATTTTGTGGAAAATTACAGGAAGCTAAGCAAAATACCAGAACCTGTATTCAGAATGATAAATGTGGCTGACTGGCTTCATTCCATTGAATTGTTGTTTCTAAAGCAAATGAAGGAAGAAAATATTTCCTTTGATATTTTTTGCCAATATGAAAGGGCGGGATTTCCGGGTGACGAGAAATTATTAAGTCAGGTTTTGATCAACCTACTGAAAAACTCCATAGAGGCTTTAAAAGAAAGAAATAATAAAAAAATCAGTATTTATCTTTCAGAAGATCAGGTCGAAAGGGTTAAAATAGCCGTGAAAGATAATGGAAAGGGTTTTCAGCCAGATGAGCTTGAAAGTATTTTTATACCCTTTTTTACAACCAAACCTAATGGTTCCGGTATTGGGTTAAGTTTGTCCCGCCAAATAATGAGGCTGCACAAGGGCAGCCTGTTGGGACGTTCTATTCCAGGTGAAGAAACTACTTTTGAGTTAGTTTTTTGACCTTTAATAAGCCAGGATAGATGAAATACTAAATCTTTGTAATCATATTTGATTAGGTATTTAACAATTTCTTTTTATGCGGCCCTTTTTTTTATGTATGCTTAAATTATTTTTTTAACTAATAAAAATTTATTGGAGTAAACTGTCACAATAAGTTGTAATCATTGTCTTTTAAAGATAATGGATTTTTATTCTATCAAGATGAATCAACTGACGTCCATAAAGAAAAATATTTTGGAATGGGGCATTATTGATGATCCAAAATTGGGATCTGATCAAGGTGTAATTGTGAGGCCACTTGCAGCAGCTCGTTGTGATTGAGGTAAAATATTCCTTTTGCATGGTATCGCCCACACCTTTCATTTAGGTTTGGCCTTACATTTTGTTGACCCCATTACAAAAGGTTTTTTGGGAAAAAGTCATTTAAAGCGCCCATTGGCAAAGGAAAAGAATGTGGGGCTGAAATTATACGGTGTAGAAGTGAGGTGAATTATTTTAAAGTAGGTGATCTAGTGATTGTTCATAGGCCTTCCCCATTTTAATCTTAAATTATTTGTATCTCATAATTTTTTATTTCTGCTGGGTGCTTAGAATTCACTGTTTTTTAAAACGTATTTTCAACTAAAATTTTTATTTATGAATAAGTATTTAATATTACATGGATTGTTGATGATCCTTATTGGAAACTTGGGAGGAATTGGTTATTCAAAAGCTATAAGGAAAATAATAAAAAATGAAGGTTCCTGGAGGGTATTTCATACTGCAAGTTTCACAGGGGGAGTTTTATTAATAGCGTTTTCTTCCTTTTTTGATAAATTAACTTCATCATACTCCTATTCAACCCTTCTTCTTTGTGGTATTATTTTGTCAAATTATCTTTTTATAATAGGGATGTTTTTAGCTGCCATTTTTGGAAAAAGGGGGATTGATAAAAAAGATAAAGGAGTAATAAACATCCTTATTTATTGTATTTACTTTTTTGCCTCTCTTTTATCTTTTTCATATTTAGTTATCCTGATTTACCTGATGTTGGTACATGCCGCCACCTAGGGGCTGACAACATTTACTCAACTAAAGCCAACCGACGATACCTTGCTAAGAAACAAATATTTACCTGTTTCTCTAGAAAAGGTCCCAAAAAGGATGATCCTCAAGAAAAAAACTAAAAAGCTTACTACCAACTGCTTGTGCTACTGTAATGGAAGGATGGTGTGGAAATCACTCGCAACACTATGGTTTGAATAAAGTAAAAGCAAAGAATCCCAAAAATGAGATCTTGTGGATTTTCTTTGGCATAATGACTTCCAATGTGGTTAACCTTAGTAAAAGAAGAGCTCAAAAAGGATCACCAGAGCTTCGGTTAGTGGCCTAATGCAACCTATTATTAAAAGTACATGGGATCAGTTTGCCCATACCTGAAAATCCATAAAAATCATGGAAAACAAAAATTAAGAATTGTG
>NZ_SMMB01001266.1:14591-16378 GCF_009711365.1 Xanthovirga aplysinae
AGAAATAGAACGGAAAAAGCCAAAAAAAGAACGAAATCTCGTCTTTTTTGGCTTTCCCTAAATTAATTTTCCTTTCCCTATTATAAGATAACTGGTTGATGACCTCCACTAGGACAATCTCCACCGCAAGATATAGGTGCGCTAATAGAACCTTCTATATAATCATCACAATTGGCATTGGCATTAGGAGATTTGGCTCTAAGCCTTATAGTAAGATATCCGCAGGTTAGTACCTCTACTTGACATCGATTATCACCATTTGATCCATATGCTGAGATGTATCCACCGTTCACGGACCATTGATAATCTGAATAACTTGCAGGTGCCTCAAAAATAAGTGTATGGTTTGGCCAAGAACCCACAGCGGGTTGACATACATCATTATTAATTCTTTCGATAGTTATACTGGTCGGGCATAATAGAGGTGGTCGTGGAATCGTATTTTGAGCCATAGCATTAAACCCAATTAAAGATAAAGCGAAAATTAGGAGGAATTTTTTCATAATTTTTTAAGATTTGGTGATATGTAATTATATTAAGAAGAAAATATAAATAAAATAATTGTAATTAGTTATAAAAGGTTGTAAATAAAAAAATGTAAAAAAATAAATAAGTCATATTAAGTTTAAAATATGGAAATATTTTTTTTTAATTAATTTAATTATTAAAGTTGTTTTTGAAACATTATTTCCGTCATCCATCACTACTTTTTGACCTTTAATCACTCTTTTACTTTGGGTTTGTTTTTTTTCGACTCCTATCCATATCTTTCGGTTAACAGAAACCAAAAAAAAGATCATGAAAAAGTATTTAGTTTTTTTATTAGTACTTATCCTTTCTTCTTTTAACCTAAGAAAAGTGGAAGAAATTAAATTGGGCCCTCGGGTTGAAATTAGTCCTGATATTTCCAAGAGTATCGAATTGGAGGTTAATTGTCCGGCTTTTGATTTCTATGGACCATCTTTTTTAAAGATTGGTGAGAATGCCCATTACGTTCTTTTTAGTCCTGAAGATTTAAATGCGTATGGAGTGACAAAATATTATTGGTCTATTTCTGATAACAATGTATTAAGATTTAACTCTAGTGTTAATAATCAGATAGATGTATTTGTGGAGGGCGTCTCTTCCGGATCGGCTACTTTAACATTTCATGCCGAGATGTCCTGTGGAACCACAAAGTTTACGTTTCCGCTTAGAGTACAGGGAACCACTTCTGATGATGATGGACCAGGGTCTGGACCCATAACTCCAACTTTACATTAAAGAAATAATCTATTTTTAGTTAATGCCATTTTTTTTAGGATCACTTATCAAGTGGTCCTTTATTGTTAAGGCCATTTTCTTTTTGTATCGATGTAACTACCTAGTAAATAAGTGAAAAAGGAAAAAGCAAATTTCCCTTATTATTTCTTTTTCCATACTTGAAAAAAGAATTTATATACTGAATTGAGCTGTAAATGGCTAATCAAAGGCTAAAAAGATAGGAACTCATTAAAAATTGAGCCAAGATTTTTTTTGTTTTCTGAATTAAGAGAACTATTCCTATTAATCTTTTTATCAGGTCAGTTCAAAAGGCATCATGAAATCCCTAAGTGAGGTATGCACTTAAATTTTTTCAATAAGAATAGTGTATAGAATCTGTACATAATTATTATAGGAATTGAATTAAAAAACATATTAATTTTTTACCGTTCGCATTTTTACAATTTTTAGATACTAATCTTTTGTAGGTTTGCAACATACAATTAGAAAGGGTAGGGGGGTATTTTTTTGGTTTTATTTCCCCC
>NZ_SMMB01000307.1 GCF_009711365.1 Xanthovirga aplysinae
ACAAGTGTTTTACCTAAATGACACACAACGTCCAGATATGGCACGTGCTTCTGGACTTTTTAAATATCTGCTAAAGTATCTGTTTTTGCTCTTCAGTTGCAAGGAACTAGGTTGAGGCATGTGTTATATCGTTTGTTGTGCGTTCGACTTTGTCTTTCCCTGTTTTTATTACTCCCTTTAATATTTCGATTAATTTCGAAGTGAACTTCCCTCAAAATTTCGGACAATTTTAAAGTGCTTCTCAGCCACGGACTTTAGTTGATTCAATTCTCTCTTGATTTTTATTATTCAGAAATCGAAATATAGGTTTCCACTTCTGCGTTATCTCCATCATAATATTTTGAGCCGTGGACAGTTACATCAGTACGGTACGCTCTTTTAAGTTGAGTATCTTTCCATATCTCCGTCCAAGTTTTAACTATTGCTTCGGGCATTTTCCCTTTTGAAATGTATTTTTTACTCTTACCAACTGAAATTTCCCTTCCTACAAAGTCAGCAGGAATATTGTCCAATGTTGTCACAGGAAATCCAATGATTAAAGTGTATTTGCCTGTATTGTCACTTTCATAGTCGGTATATACAGCATAAATTTCGTTGCTCTCTTTGTTTGGTATTTTGTCGGATATGTTTTCTCCCCAGAACTTACTCCAAATTTTTTCAACGTCCTCTATTGACTTTCCGTTTTCGTTTGTCGTTACAGTCGAGATACCTATTACTTTGAAATCGTTCATATTCTTCCTTTTGTTTATTTTACGTAGTATGTTAGTTCAAGCTGACGCACAACGTTGGGCTAGCTGCTGTGCTTTTTGGCGTCGGTTTTTTGAGCGTTGGAAAAACATGGAAGCTCGCCATTGTTGTGTGTTCGGTTTTTCTTATTGCATTAAAAGTTCCTTTAGGTATTTAAAATATTTTAATTTTTCATATCCTAAATGATTTAACCTATGTCCTAAATGTTTCTCTATTAGTTTATAATTTTTAATATAGTTAGATGAGATAACATGAATAGGCCTTCCATTCTTTAATAAGATTATTTCATCCACTCCGCCACCCCGAGTCCATTGACTTGAAGT
>NZ_SMMB01001242.1 GCF_009711365.1 Xanthovirga aplysinae
TTTTGGAATAATGCAGAAGATAGAACCGAGCAGGTAAGTGGGGAGTGTTGGATGGCTAAAAGTCAGTCGGTTTCTTTTAATATAGCTTCTCAAAATCGGGAGAATCCGATCATGTTTATCAAAGAAAAAAATAGGCTGCCTTTTTGGGCAACCTACTTTTTAAGGGAGATTTTTATGTTCCTTCTAAAAAAATATTTTTTCAGGTGATAATTTACCTATGTGCTATTGGTTCTTGGATTCCGTCCGGATCAGGACGATAAACTGATCGTTTGAAGATATCTGTCTCACTGTAATTTCCTGTGGCCCTTCTTCCTTTTACCTCCCAATAAGCGTCCGATGCAAACCCGTCAGCTGTAGGATTTCCTAAAAGTAAAATTCCGGCAACATGTGGTGAAGCCATTGAAGTTCCGCTAATGGTATTATATCCACCTCCTGGCCAGGTAGATTTTACCTGAAAACCTGGTGCTATATAATCCACTGGACTGCCATAATTTGAAAAGTAAACGAAAAAGTCTCCTTCTGCTAGGGCTGATATGGTGTAAATGTTTTGATGGTTATTGTGAGCAGGTGTATAGAGATCTGAATCGTCGTAAGAGTTTCCAGCAGCAATAGCTATTTTGACACCTAATGATGCAAGGTTCATAGTTGCAGCATCTGTTGCGGGATCAATAAAAGGTGTTTCTGGCCCTAAGCTCATATTTACAACGTCCCCAGCATCTCCATTTGCGGCTATGTAGTCAAGCGCTGCTACTGTCCATGAAAAATCTCCAGTTCCATCACTGCCCAATACTCTCAAAGAAACTACTGATGCGCCTGCTGCTACACCTACTACTCCAAAATCATTGTCAATCGCCGCAATTGTACCAGCCACATGTGTTCCATGGCCATTTGCATCATCAGGAGAATCATCTCCAGTTACAAATGATATACTTCTGTCTCCATCAACATTGAGGTCAGGGTGATCCATGTCTATTCCACTATCAATTACCCAGGCCGTTTTGCCAGTACCATCACCTGATCCCCCCACTCTTGTAATTCCCCAAGGAATTTCTTGACTTGAAGAAGTAGCAGCTCCTTCTACACTTGGTTTTGCTAAAGAGATAATTTGATCTTGGATAATGTGAGCTACCCGAGGATCTTTTCTCAGTTTAGCAACTTCTTTTTTGGATAAATGGGCGGAGAATCCTTCAAATGCAAATGAATAAACGTTTTGAATAGCATTATTATCAAAACCGAATTGGAGTTCGTTTGACAGGTTTATTTGATCTTTGATCTTTTTAATTTTTGAAAAATAGGCGTTTTTCTGACCTCCCTTTTTTACCCTGTCTCGTACATTTGAGGCCTCTTTGAGGTTTCCAAATGTGCCTTCATTTAAAATAACAATGTAGTGTCCTTCTTTTGGTCTTCTAGAGTTGGTAACAACCCTAGTATCAAGTTCAATAGAGGAAAATTGCATTTGACTACTGCTAGAGGATACACTCTCTGGGTCAGCAGGAACTTCATCGTTATGCATTTCGCAGGAGGCGAATAGCAAAACAAGAAAAATGAGTAGTGGGTTAAAATTTACCTTCATAATTTTTAAGGTTTAAAAAGTGAAAAATAGATTATATAAATATTAAAAAACTTATTAAATATAAGATTTCAAAGATTAAAAATCTACTTTTTTGGTAGGGAATGGAATAATATTTTGAAAATATTTATTTTTTACAAATAAATAACTGAATTATTCAATTAAATATAGTTTATGGTTGGCCTGGGGTGGTGTGTTGTTGGATAGAAACTAGAATTCATAAATTGGATATTCCTAAGTTGTTTTACTGTTTCCTCCTATTAAAATGAAGATATTTCTTTGTAAAAGAAGACAGCTCGTTTATTCAAGTTTAGCGGTTGTTCCTATTTGGAAGGTGGGTGGAAAAAAACTAGGGAATATTCTTATTATACTTTTGCTGAAAAAAAAGCTTCCCTAGTTCTTATAAATGGGAAATTAAAATTAATTGCCAGAGGGGGGCAGTATTATAATTTATAAATAGACCTAAACTAATTAATGGTTTGTCCTAATTATTCAATTTTAAGAGGAAATACGGTTGATCGTTTTACTTCATTTAAGACAAAGGTACTTTTGATTTGGGCTACATTGGGCAAAGCTGCTAACTTACCGGATGAAAACTGATGGTAAGCATTTAGGTCTTTTACCACTACTTTTAAAAGGTAGTCATTTGAACCTCCCATAAGGTAACATTCGATCACCTCGGGAATATTGGTAACTGCCATGTTAAATTCATCTATTTTTTCCAGTTTTTGGCTTTCTAAGGAAACAGAGCAAAAAACAACCATGGAGTTGCTTACCTTTTTCCTATTGAGTACCGCCACGTATTTTTCAATGATCTCTTCCCGTTCATATCTTTTAATCCTCTCATATATGGGGGTTTTAGTCATCTTTAATTGACTGGCGATTTCCTTAACGTTTAATTTAGAATCTGCCTGTAGAAATTCTAGTAATTGTCGATCTATATTGTCCAATTTGGTCATAGGAAATATTCCTTTTTAAGTTAATTTATCAAGGGTTTAAATATTATTATTCCTGAATTTAACTAAAAAATAGGAAAATTCACTAAATTAATGTGATGATTTAGTGAGTATTCCTGAGTATTTTATTTTTGTGGTGAATTTAAAAATAAATTTCCACTGATTTCTGAATGTAAAATTCTCATTAATATGAAAGATACTCTTCATCCGGAAAGTCTTATGATGACCTACGGATACAAGCCTGAATTATCAGAAGGTGCTGTGAAGTCACCGATTTTTCAAACCTCTACTTTTGTCTTTCAAACTGCCGAAGAGGGGAAAGCTTTTTTTGAGATTGCTTATGGCCTAAGGGAAAAAGCAAAGGGAGAGGAGTTAGGTTTGATTTATAGCCGAATCAACAATCCCAATTTGGAAATATTGGAAAACCGATTGTGTCTTTGGGATAATGCAGAGGATAGTGCTGTATTTGAAAGTGGTATGTCTGCTATTAGTACCGTCCTATTGGAGTTCTTGAAGCCAGGAGACCTGCTTTTATATAGCTGTCCAACCTATGGAGGCACTGATCATTTTATCCATCATTTTTTAAAAGAAATTGGTGTGGATAGTATTGGTTTTACTCATGAACAAGATAAAAAAGAAATAATTCAACTCATCAGGGAGTCTGGAAAGGAAGAAAAGTTGGCTTTCATTTACTTGGAAACTCCTGCAAATCCTACTAACGATTTGATTGATATTTCGGTTTGTCGGGAGGTGGCCGACTATTTTAGTAATCCCGATAAAAAGGTTAGAATTGGAGTAGATAATACTTATATGGGGCCACTTTGGGCGCATCCTCTTCAACATGGCGCTGACTTGGTGATTTACTCTGCTACTAAATATATAGGCGGACATAGTGATTTGATTGCAGGGGCTGTTTTGGGTAATGCGGAATTAATACAAAGAGTAAAGGTATTGCGCACCTTTTTGGGGAATATGGCAAGCCCTCATACCTGTTGGTTATTGCTGAGAAGTTTGGAAACCTTAAAAGTTCGCATGGAACAACAAAGGAGAAATGCAGAACAATTGGCCCACTTCTTAAATAATCACCCAAAGATTGAAAAAGTATATTATTTAGGACTTATTGAAGAGGGTACTAAAGCATTTGAAATCTATAAAAAGCAATACACATCCCCCGGAGCAATGCTTTCTTTTGAAATTAAGGGGGGAGAAAAGGAAGCTTTTTATTTTCTCAATCAATTAAAATTGATCAAGTTGGCGGTTAGTTTGGGGAGTACCGAAAGTCTAATCCAACACCCTGCCACCATGACCCATGCAGGTGTCAATCCCGAAAGTAAATTGAAAATGGGAATTACAGATAATTTAATTCGGCTTTCTGTTGGTGTGGAACATTACGAAGACCTTATTGGAGATATTGAGCAAGCTTTGTCATAATCTGGGCTTAATTATTTATGTGAAGAGACGCAACTTTTTGCGCCTCTTCAATTAATTTTTCCTTATCAGCTATTGACTACTAACTTTTCTCTCTTCACTTTTAATTTATCATCCACTTTTATTTCTTCCCTTTCTTCCGGTACTTTCAAAAAGAGAAGGCAATACAGAAAACTTAAGGCTGCCCCTCCTGCAATTATAAAGAAGAAAGTTTTGGCATCGACTAAAGAATAAATAACCAGGTAAATAACAGCTCCAACATTCCCGTAGGCTCCAGACATTCCTGCAATTTGGCCAGTTTGTTGTTTATTGATCATAGGAATAATAGCAAATGTAGCACCTTCAGCCCCTTGAACAAAGATGGAACAAGCTACGGTAAGCACTACGGCTACCGCTAGCCACCAAATGCCATCAAACATGGGAATGATTGTTTGCTCTCCCCCTACCAAAGGTCCGAATTTACCTATATTGGCCATTCCCAGGAATCCCAATGCAATCCCCAGCATATAAATTAGCATGGTTCTTTTACGGTTCTTCATCTTATCAGAAATTAATCCCCCCAATGGACGTGCAAATAAATTGACAAAGGCAAAGGAGGCCGCAATTAAACCTGCTAAGGTGGCGGTCATTACTGGTGAGCCTTCCGCATTGGTGAGATTTTTAAAGGTGGACTGGAAGAACATAGGTAGCATGGATACAACTGCCAATTCTGCCCCAAAATTTGCAAAATAAGTGCTGTTTAAGGCTGCCACACTGCCCCAATGGTATTTGTCTTCTGGTTTTACGCCTTTTTTGAGATGAGGAATATTTACCCCGCAAACCTTAATAACATGTAGAACATATAACAAACCAATAATGCCATAGATTCCGTATAGCAAATTTGTAGATAATAAAGGAGTTCCTCCAACATTAACTTTTCCTACCTTCCAGGCCAAAACGCCCATAGCTCCGATTAACGGAAATGACCAAACTAGGTATTGAAGCAAGTCCCCATAAGAGGAAACTTTCATAGGCTCTGTTTTTTTAGCCATTTTCATCTTTTGACCTTCGGGAAAGTCTTTGACCAAAAAGTAATAGGCAAAACCATAGATTAAACAAACTATAGCATTTAATGCTAGGGCATATCGCCAACCCTCTGCTAGTCCTAAATAATCATCAAAGAAAGTAAGAGCAATCCAAGGTAAGGTAACTGCAGCAAATGCAGATCCAAAATTTCCCCAACCTGCATAAAAGCCTTCTGCCCGGCCTACCATGTGGGTGGGAAACCAGTTAGCCACCATTTTGATACCTATTACGAAACCTGCTCCTATAGAGCCAAGAATCAATCGGGAAACTAACAATTGAATAAAAGAATTACCAAAAGCAAAAAATAAGGCGGGAATGGCCATGAGTACCATTAGAGCAGAAAATACTTTTCGGGGTCCGTAGCGATCAATCAAAGCCCCTACAATAATTCGGGCTGGGATGGTAAGGGCCACATTACATATGGCTAATACCTTGATATGCTCCTTTGTTAACCAATCCACGTTATTCAACATGGTAGAAGCCAAGGGTGCCATATTAAACCATACAAAAAAGGTCATAAAAAAAGCAATCCAGGTGTAATGCAATACCCGGATGCGCTCCTGTTGAAAGTCTAGTAATTCTGGGCGTGCCATAGGTTCTCTATTTGAGTAAATAAATATTTTGTACCCAAAATTAGGTTTGCCGGCCTCTCTTTAATAGGATATAAAACAGCCTCTTTCCTGAGATTTGTCATGTTTGTAATCTCACTTATTAGCATCTATTCATTTCCTTCATTTTTCATCTTTTACCTTTCATTCTCTTCTTTACCCATCATTTTTCATTAATAGGGAGAATTGTTTATTAGAAAATATAAGAACGAAAGAGAAGCAAGAATCCATGGATTTAAATACCCTCTTTTTATTGGCTTTTATATTACTCATTCTAAGAGCTTTTTTTAAATCTTTTTAAGGAAAACAACTCGAATCAATTTTGTTTGAATAGCTTAAATTTTTATAAATAATTTAAGGATTCTGATAAGTGACTTAGTTTATTACTGTTTTTTATGAATTAATGCAATTTTATTACGCAGGTATAAAAGAGCTAAAAAAGAGCAGTAAATGAGTTTTTAATTTATGAATTTGTTTTAGATCCCTCTTAGATTATTGCAAGACCTTCATTTCATAGTTAATCACTATTTATTATCCTAAAAACCCTCATATTGTATGACTAAAAAACTACTAATTATTGCCATGGGATTTGTGCTTGCCCATTTCTCATATGGACAGCAGAAGCATTTAATGAGTGCCTCTGTCCTCACTGTTTGTAATGGGACCTATTTAGATCCTGGAGGGGAAAATAATTATCAAAATAGTGTTGATATTACCCAATCTATTTATCCATCTGAGGAAGGTAAAATTGTCCAGCTGGTTTTTAGTTCTTTTTTCGTGGAAGAAGGTTGGGACTTCCTTTCCATTTATGACGGTCAGGATAGTAATGCCCCTTTAATTGGAACCTATACAGGCGGACTTGCTCCTTTTACCGTTTATGCAAATAACCCTGCGGGAGCATTAACCCTGCGTTTTTCTTCAGATGATATTAAAGCAGAACCTGGTTGGGAGGCCTCTTTATCTTGTTTGTTCCCCTCTCCCTTAAATTTCTCGGCCAAATTAGATGGTGGTGCAAATAAAATACTGTTGAACTGGGAAGAAGCATCTGAGCGTGCCTTATTCCTTGAGTGGGCTACTAAGTCAGATTTTAGCAATGCTGAGGAAATTTCTTTGGCCTCAGGTACTCAATCATATACGCATGAAAACTTACAGAAAGGTGTTACTTATTTCTACAGACTAAGGACAGAGGGTAGTGTTTTTACTTCTGTAGTTTATAAGAGATTATTCGACGCTGAGGGTTTAGTTGGCGGTGTATTGGGTGAAGAGTACGAAGTGTTGGTTTCCATTTTCATGGCTATGGGAGGAAATAGTTGGGTCAATCATTCTAATTGGTTAGAGGGGGAGGTGAAAGATTGGTATGGTGTAACTGTAGATGAAAAAGAAAAAAGGGTGTCTTCTCTAAATTTGATTGAAAATAATTTGAGGGGTCCAATTCCCTCAAAGTTAAATCAGCTCACCAATTTGACTACATTAAATTTGAGTAAAAACTCTTTATTAGGATCAATTCCCCCAGAATTAAACCAGCTGACCAATCTGTCTATTTTAGATTTAAATAGTAATTTTTTAAATGATACTATCCCCCCAGAATTAAGTTTACTGACCAATTTGACTGTTTTAAATTTGTCTGAAAATAGTTTTATTGGTTCTATTCCACCAGAGTTAGAGAAGTTGACGAAATTAAAAACTTTGTTCTTGGCAGCTAATGTATTGGGTGGTTCAATTCCACCGGAAATAGGTCAGTTGACTAAATTAGAAACTTTGAATTTGTCTGAAAATAGGTTGACTGGTTTAATTCCACCAGAGCTAGGGAAGTTGACGAAATTAAAAAATTTGTTCTTGGCTGTTAACACATTGAATGGTTCTATTCCTTCCGAAATAAGTAAGTTAGCGAATTTAAAGGAAATGAATTTAGAAGATAATTCTTTAAGTGGTCCGATTCCTGAAGAATTGGGCTCTTTAAATCAATTAGTAGATTTAAAATTAGGGGAGAATTTGTTTACCTATTTGCCCAAATTATCCAATTCCTTTAAGGCCAAAATTGATATTTCACGTAATAAACTAGGCTTTGAAAGCCTTCAAAATAATTTGAAGATAATAAATAATATTAACTATTCTCCTCAAAAGGAGGTGCCTCTTTCCGTGGATTGGAAGAAGGAAACCCAAGAAATTTCATTAAGTGTGGAGGTAGATGGGGATGGCAATAGATACCGGTGGTTTGCAGATAATACTGCGCTTGATGAAACAACCAGTTCAGTTTATTCCGGGTCCACGGAAGGCGTTTCTAATTTTCATTGTGCAATTACTAATGAGGCCATTGAAGGATTGACGATATATTCTTTTGGGCTTGAAATGGATTGTCTCCTTGATAATCCATTAGAAGTGGGAGAGGGTAAAAATCAAGCCTCTACCACACCGTCAAATTATTGGTTTCAAGCCCCAGCAGATGGGGAATTAACTATTTCCTCTGTGGGTTTCACTAAGGAGGATACACATTTATCCCTTTCTCTAGGTTGTGGAAAAGGTAATTTTGCTGAGAATGATGATTATGGGAATCTATTTCAATCCTATCTGAAAGTTTGGGTTAATAAAGGGGAAAAGATATATATAAAATGGAGGGAGTATGAGAATAAAAAAATTTCTTTTGATTGGTCCTTAAAATTTAAGGCAAAAGCTTCAATAAGTTTAGGGAATAATAATTTTACTTATACCGGACTTGAACAAGTGGTTGATTTCAATTCGGAAGCTTCGGTTTCTCCCGATGCTTTGGAGATTTTGTACGATGGAAAGAAGAGCCCTCCAGTGGTGGTGGGAGAATATGCTGTGAAGATCACCATTTTAGATGAGGAAAAATATTTTCCTGAAATGGTGAGTGGAAAATTAAACATTAATCCGGCAGACCTGATTATAACCGCGAATAATTACACCCGCTACTTTGAAGAAGAAAACCCTAAATTTGAGGGAACAGTAGAAGGGGTGGTAAATAAGGAAAATATTACCGCAACTTTTAGTAGTACTGCCAATATTTCATCTACTCCAGGAGAATATCCGATCACTATTAGCCTGAATGATCCTAAAGATAAGTTGAAGAACTATACAGTTACCAAAAATGAAGGGGTATTAATTATTAAATCCTATCTAGGGATGGAGGGAGAACAGACTTTTTCCTTTGAAGTAGGACCTAACCCTGCCACCTCCCAATTATCAGTTAGTTGGGGAGAGTTCCAAAACTGGAAGTTTAGTGTATATAATATTGTCGGTCATGAATTGATGACGCATAGCGGGCATGGAAAAGGTATGAAATTGGATGTATCGAATTTGGCTGCCGGTGTGTATATGTTGCAATTACAAATTGGAGAAAAGAAGACAAACCTTCGTTTTGTGAAACAATAAATTCAATGTTTATTATTAAATAACACCCTCCAAGAGATTTAAATCCTTTGGAGGGTGTTATTATCATTTTTTTCTACTTCCTCATTCTCCTTTCAGGAACTGCATCCCGATACACATGCCAGTCATTTATCTTGTTGTTCTTAAATGTACATTCTACAGCCCATTCGTGACTTCCTTTTTGTCCCGTAGTTGGAGAGTGGTAATCTGCACGGCCAAAGAATGCAGCTTTATCATCCTGCATAATGGTTTTATCCTCATTTATGGTGAAGTGGTCCACAGTAAATACCCTTTCCAATCTTTGTAGGAAGTTTTTTACTTGCTCCTTTCCTTTGAGACGGCCGGTGCTTCTCACCTCAGCAATGGCTATGCTAGTGGAAGGTTCGTGCCAATTTATGTCAGGGGTTAAATTATCCAGGAGATGTGGAATATCTCCCTTTTCAAGATCGTTTAATACCTGATGAAAAATTTCATTTTTCTTTTTGTTATCCATTTTTGCTATTTCTTAGTGAAAAAATGTTTTTTGGATAACAATTGTAATCTTTGATGGGTTCTAATTCTTTAGGTAGGTGAATAAAAAAAGCCTCATACAGAATGTACAAGGCTTTTCTTTGGTGCGCACGAGAAGATTCGAACTTCCACGCTCATAAGAGCACCACCCCCTCAAGATGGCGTGTCTACCAGTTTCACCACGTGCGCATTTTTTGCAGAAACAACGATTTTGCTTCCTAAAGGTCTGCAAAAGTATAAAGGTTTTTAGTTTTTGCAAAACTCAAATTCGTAAAAAAATAAAGGCTTATTGCTGTTTTTCAATAAGCCTTTGATAGTAAACAGGTTGTTGGGTTGAAATTTATTTCAACCTAAATGGAGGTTTCTAATATCCTCCTCTTCGTCGTTCCCTTTGTTGTTTTCGCATCTGCTCCTTCATTTTTTCCCATTTTCCCCATTGCTCCTCATCCAACACCTCCTTTAGTTTTTTGTCTTTCTCCATTTGAATTTCTTGCATTCCGGTACGCATTTCTTCTCGGTTTCCCTGGCTTTCTTGCATAAGGGCCTGTGTCTTTTCAGCGGACTCCTTATTGATTTGCATGACCTCTTCAGCTTGCTCCGGACTTAAATCTAATTCTTTGGTCATTTCTTTAGTTTGTTTTTTAGCAATTTCCTCCGGATTTCTGCTCATTCCCCCTCGTTGGGCAAATAAAGTAGAAGCGGAAATGCCAAAAATTAAAGTCAAGAGAAAAAGAGAACGGATGATTAATTTTTTGTGTAAGTTCATTTTTTTGTTTAATGGTTAAGTTTATTGTCCCCATTTGAGGAAAGATTTCTTTCTTTTTCTAGTGCTGGTCTTTTAATTTAATCATTCTTTTTAATGACTCAAAGGAACTTACGTTATAGAATTTATTGACGGATAATTCGGTGTTTAAATTTATTGGATGGCGTAATGATCTCCACATAATAGGTTCCGGGCTGTAGTTCCTCCATATTCATGGAAAATTCATGTTTTCCGGCTTCTTCCAATTGATTTTTTACTATCCTGATTTTTTTTCCTTGATCGTCATATAGATTGACGCTTACTATACCTTTTTTTTGAAGTGTATATTTTAGTGAAATTTGGTCATTCATGGGGTTTGGAAAAGCCTTTGATTCTTGATGAAATCTTTCTCCTCTTGTTTCATCATTGTCTTGTTGAGGATCCAATAGCAGAAATCTTGTAGGTTTGAGAAATGTTCTAAGTCCTTTAACACTATGTGGTTTACCTTTTCTAAGCGCTTTTGATTTTCCTGCCTGGAAATCTCCTTTTTCCGTTTTATCATGGTTTTCTCCTCTCAAGGCTTTCATTTCTTTACGCCATGCCTCGGCCTGTGGTTTAATTTCTGAGAGAAGGTTCTCGATTTCTTGCTCGTGTCGATCAGCAATTTCAAAGGCAGCCATTTGGATCTTCCGCCTTTCTCTCATTTTCTCCTTTCGAAGAGCCTTTCTTTGGGTTCTTTCTTCTTCCGAAAGGTTAATGGGCTTGCTGTTTCCTTCTTTTCGATTGCTTTTTTCAAGTTTTTGTTGTTTCCGGAGAGAAGCCATTCTTTGGCGAAGTTCATCAATACGGGTTTGTTCCTCTGGGCTTAGGAATTGATCCAGTTTTGCCCTTTGAGCTTTTAGTGTGGGGAAGACGGTTGTTTTTAGATAATTTCTTACCGCTTCATTTTTATTTTCTCCTCTTCGTTTTTCCTGGGCATTACTTGGATGAAGGGTCAGGAAAGCCAGAATAATTCCTAATAGGAGAAGATTACTTTTTGTATTGAATAATGGTTTTTTCATGGTTTTTGACTTTTAGGTAAGATTATAATATGATAATAACATATGATAGAAGTGATTTGATTATTAATTATAGAAGGGATGATCCGCGGAATTCATTTGTTCTAAAGTATTATTATGAAGCCTTTTTGGATCGAATTTTTATTCTGAGGTTTAACCGAGAAATTCTCAAAATGTTAAGGAGAACAAGAATTTATATGGATTTCATCCCTTGCTCTCCTTTTTTAGCCACCTCCCAGACACTTTTTATTTTATTGCTTTTTGGGGTTATGTATTTAAGCAATTTATATTGTTGAAATAAGTGGTAGATAAATTTGATCAACATTATAGTTTTGATTCCTTGAAATCAAATACCTATTAAGGCAGAATCCTTTAGCTATCCTGTTGCAGATCAAGAAGTATAAAGCGGGCAGGGTTGGACCAAGAATTCATTCCCCTACGTTGTCCATTTTTCTTTTTTCGGAATTTTCCTTTTCTCTTTTTATGGTCGTTTTGCATCTCTGATTTTTCCCTTTTATGTTCCCTGTTTTCACGGTTTTCTTTATGCATAGCCTGGAGGTCATTTTTCCACTGTTCTTTTTGCGGTTGGATTTCCTGGTATAATGCATCGATTTGTTCTTCGTGATTATCCGCAATCTTATAAGCCTCCATCATTATTCTCCTTTTTTCCTTCATTTGGGCTTTATGTTGGGCCTTTTGATCTTCGGTTAATTCAGGTCTTTCTCCTTTATTGCCCTCCGATTTAAGTGCTTTTAACCTTTTTCTGTGCTCTTTTTTCCCCTCTTTAAGAGTAGCAAGTCTTTGTTGTAGATTTTTTACTTGTGCCTTCTCCTCAGGGCTGAGAAAATCATCTAGTTTCTTTCTTTGTTGTTGAATCACCGGATAAATGTTTTCTTTATAATAAGCTTTTCTCTCCGCTTTTCCGTCTTTGTTGTTTTTTGCATTTGCGGTCAAGGTTCCAGTAATGATAAAAAGTGATGCCAATATCCCAACAATCAGCAAACTCATTTTTCTTCTTAACTTTTGATTTTTCATGGCATTTAATTTTTTAATTGTCAATAATCATTATTTGAATCTGTAGCATCTATCACTTCTGATTTCGGATGCCAATTCTACAATTCTTAAATTGAATAACTCAAAGGTGGGGAAAAGGAAAAAATCTAAATAATTTATTCAACCAATGATTAATAAAAATCAACGTTTGTAATGGAAAGCTCTAAAAGATTATTTTTGAATTAAATTTCTTTAGATCGAATGGTTTATTGAGTGCCCATGATAGTTGGTTGATTCTTAAGAGGGATTGATTGAAATAAATTGTCAGAATGAGTCAGTCACCTTATCTTGCTTCCCATAAGATCTTGTTTATGGAAGTTTATGAGAGTGTCAATTGGAGTTATTGGGAGAGGGAAGGAACAAGAATTATCAATTCGTAAGCAGAAGTTTAAGGGAAGGAAAGTGACTTAATCTGCAGAAAAACAGGTCTTACCCATTAAAATAATGATGGTAGAAGTGTTTTAATTGAGAGCATGTCTTAAAATTTTCTCCCTGCTTAAAATCCCTTTGGTAAACTTGCTCTTTGTTAAATTTTTTAGCTATGATTCCTATTTATAGAAATTATAAGAATATTTTTCTTCATTTTCTTTTTTGGCTGGGTTACCTGGCTCTGATGACTACCATTTTTGCTAATCGACTCCCTTCAAATGTGGCCCTGGGTTGGACATTGAGCTTTATGGTGCCCCAAATAATTCTGGCATATTTGAATATGGAGGTTTTTATTCCTCGATTTTTTAGCGAAAAGAAATATCTGGAATATTTTCTGTTGGTCTTGTTTTCTTTGGTGATCATTTACTTTATTCATGATTTTATAAGTGATCGAATTATTTTACCTCACCGACGAATTCCTCCAATTTTTGGAGAGAACTCGGGTTTTCGGGAATTGCCTAGAAAAATTCGAAAATTCTTTTTCCTATCTAGGAATGTGTCTAGTTTGAACATGCTGCTAACCCTGGCAATTTTATTTCTTTCCACGGCTTTTAAGGTTTCAAAAATTGCCTTGATGAAAGAAAAGGAAGCTGCTCAATTGAAAAGTGAAAATTTAAATGCTGAATTGAAGTTCTTAAAATCCCAGATTAATCCACATTTCTTGTTTAATGCCTTAAATAATGTATATGCATTGTCAGTTATTAAATCAGATAAGGCTCCGGAAATGATCCTAAAATTGTCCGATATGTTGCGGTATATTTTATATGACTGCAATGAGCAAAAAGTATCCCTGGATAAGGAATTAAACTATATTAAAAATTACATCAGCTTACAAA
>NZ_SMMB01000411.1 GCF_009711365.1 Xanthovirga aplysinae
TGTGGCCTGGATCACCATGAGCTATCATGCACTGAAAGCCGCAACCGACGATCCGGTGAATTCTATTCGGTATGAGTAAGAAACTAAACCTCAAAAATACGACAATTGGCCTCAATTCACATTGAGGCCAATTTTGCTTTAACACAACACAATCACCGTTCAATATCTCTCAATTTAAAGGCTACCCATTTATTTACCTTATTTTAGAATCGACCACTATCCCAAATTAATCCCATTTTTAGTTCTCCTTTCGACCCCTTCCTAGCATATGCCTATCTTTTCACGGTACTTACTCGTCTTTTATCACCTACTTTTTTAACTATTAACTAATGGGGAAACCTTTTTACCAATTAACTCAATAGACTTTAAAAGTTTTTCATGTGATAAGCCAACGTCCATCTGAAAAGTAAATCTGTCAATCCCACCAAGTGCTTCACTATGCCGAAGTATTTTTTCTGCAACCTCTTCATAACTTCCAACAAGAAAAGCTCCCAATGGCCCATTTTGAGCATCAAAACCAGCTCTTGTGACCGGAGGAAAGCCTCGTTCTTTTCCCATTCTTGTAAATAATTCTTTATAACCCGGATAAAAATCTTCAATAGCTTCTTCGTTGCTATTTGCTACATAGCCAATGGAGTGTAATCCAACTTTTAATTGTTCCGGCGAATGACCCGCCTTTTCTCCTGCCTGTCTATACAAATCTATCAATGGTCTGAAGCGATGTGTTTCCCCACCAATTACGGCAACCATAAGCGGCAAACCTAGTTCTCCAGCCCGTGCAAAAGATGAGGCAGTTCCACCAACTCCTAGCCAAATTGGTAATTGATTTTGTAAAGGACGTGGATATACAGCCTGATTATTAAGTGCAGGACGAAACCTACCGGACCAATTCACAAATTCATTGTCACGAATTTTTAGTAAAAGATTTAACTTTTCGGAAAAAAGTGCATCATAATCATCCAGGCTTAGTCCAAATAAGGGGAAGGATTCTATAAAAGAGCCACGGCCAACCACTATTTCCGCTCGGCCTTCCGAAATTAAATCCAGAGTGGAGAAGTTTTGAAATACTCTAACGGGGTCTGCTGCACTAAGAACTGTAACAGCGCTAGTTAATCGAATCCGATTTGTGCGTGAAGCTGCAGCTGCAAGAATTATTGGTGAGGCAGAGTCCAAGAATTCTTTTCTGTAGTGTTCTCCTAATCCAAATACATCTAAACCAACTTTATCTGCAAGCTCTATTCTATCCAGTAATTCTGTTAATGCCTGTGAACTACTTACTTCCAAATTTTTTGGTGCTGCCGCGAAACTATCTATTCCTATTTCCATTTTTTTATTTCCTTTATTACATTCTATTTTTATTCAATTTGGTAATCTTTGCAACCAGAATCTTCAACATTACAATTCAGCTTCTATCACTATTTGAAGGTGATCTGAAGTTGCTTGAGCAGCCCCTCCTATACTTTTATCCGCAATGGCTTTAGT
>NZ_SMMB01000050.1 GCF_009711365.1 Xanthovirga aplysinae
TAGCACTTTGGTCAATGTGATTACCGAAAAGATTGAAACTTCCCTTAATTCGGGCAACCGCGTAATTATCCTTACTTATACTGAATAAAGAAGCATTTTGCTTAATACGATTTCCGAAAAAATTAAAATTTCCTCTGATTCGGGCCTTGGCGTGGTTGTTTTTACTGGAAGCAAAAAAGACAGCATTCTGTCCTATTTGATTGCCCAATAAATTAGCACTGCCATGAATCCAAGCAGAAGCGTGGTTA
>NZ_SMMB01000352.1 GCF_009711365.1 Xanthovirga aplysinae
AATATTTGAAGCCTCCAAAATGGTTTTTTTTGGTTCCCCTTTTATTTTTTCTCAACCTCATTTTATTGGGGAGCATGTTTTTTTATCCCATAATGATAATCGGATTAATAGGGGGAGTTTGGGTTAGTTTAGGAGTTCATTATTGGAATAAAAATAATTTGTTTCAGTATCTAGGTGCCATTCCTCAACTTTCAAAATTAAGTAGGGTTTCCAAGGAACTTTTTAAAATAAGTATCCTTAGGCAGGCCAATCCAAATCTTTATAGCTCCATTTCTAGCATTGATAAGTTGAAGAAATACTTTCTGTTTTTTAAAACCGAACCCAAAATCCCAGATGATTTCACTTATGTAATAGAGCTGATTAGAGCTGTCTTCCTTTTGGAACCCTTGCTACTTTTTAGGATGCTAAAACGGCTAGATTCAAAAAGGAAGGCAATAGAAAATTTATATCTATTTGTGGGACAAATTGATTTTTTGATGTCCATAGCCTCCCTGAGAAAGGGGTTGGAAGTGTATTGTCACCCGAATATTAAGGCTGATAATAAATCTATGATAGTTAAGGAGGCTTACCACCCCCTCATTGTGGATTGTGAAAAGAATGATCTCAGGATTGATAAAAGGTCCATTCTCCTCACTGGTTCTAATATGTCAGGAAAAACCTCATTTATTAGAACGATAGGCATTAATGTAATTACCGGGTTGACCCTTAACACCTGTTTTGCGTCCCATTTTTCCATGCCAAGAATGAAGCTTTATAGTGCCTTACGCATTAGTGATGATTTGATAAATAGTAAAAGCTATTATTTTGAAGAAGTATTAACCATCAAGGATATGATCGATACAAGCACTGAAGAAGTAGCAAATTTATTTTTGTTGGATGAGATCTTTAAAGGAACTAATACAGTAGAGCGGATATCAGCTGGAAAAGCGGTTTTATCAACTTTAAATAAAGCTGATAACATAGTTTTTGTATCCACACATGATATTGAATTGGCTGATTTATTAAGAAATGAGTATGATTTGTTTCATTTTAGTGAAAAGATAGGGGGTAAAACAGTTGATTTTGATTACAAATTAAAGGAGGGGAAGTTGCGAAAGAGGAATGCCATTAAAATTCTGGAAATAAATGAGTTTCCTAGTGATGTGGTTCTTGAAGCAAGGAAAATTGCTGAAGAAATTGACGGACAGAGGGAATTGCAGGCTCCAAACTCCTTGTAATAAGGTTTTTTTT
>NZ_SMMB01000043.1 GCF_009711365.1 Xanthovirga aplysinae
AAAAAAAAGTCAGAAAAATAATAAACAAAGGGAGGAGAGGAAATAGTAATATTTTTTATAAATATTTTATAACATCCAAAATAAACCCATCACTATTCATAAGGGTAAATGTTTTGGAAAAAAGTAACAGAAACAAAATTATATCTACTGTACTTACTGAAAAAGGGAAAGTAATTAAGTGGAGAAACAAAAAAAGCTGGCTTAAAAAACCAGCTTCTTAGTAGCGGGGACAGGACTCGAACCT
>NZ_SMMB01000404.1 GCF_009711365.1 Xanthovirga aplysinae
CATTAATGGCAGTGTTAGTATTGGCCATTTCAAGTTGTAAAGAAGAAAAGAATACTGAAAAAAGATTGGAGGCTAAAAGTGTAGATGTATCCTCTGAATCTGAAGCAGTTAAATTAGTAATGAAAAACTATAAAGACGCTATTCAAAACTTAACAACTGAAGGCACAACAGCGCTATTTACAAAAGAGGCTGCAGTTTTTGAGTCTGGTGGTTCGGAAGGAACTTATGAAAACTACGTCTCCCACCATCTGGGTCCGGAATTAAACCATTTTGACAGTTTTGAATTTTCGGATTATACCATTGATGTTGAATTAGATATGCCTTTTGCTTTTACTACTGAAACATATATTTATACTATAGCTTTAAAAGCTGACAATGAGAAAGGTACAGAAGCAAGAATAATTAAAAAGAAAGGTGTGGCAACTTCTATTTTAAAGAAGGTTAATGACGAATGGAAAATCACTAAAACACATTCTTCTTCAAGAAATATTAGAAAAGCATCTCATTAAGATAGGACAAACTGATCAATCTCCCATTTAGTAGGCAACCAAATCATAAAAAGTAGTGTTTCCCTTTGGGAGATAGATCTTCTATTGTCTCATTAAATCCTATTTTAGGTTCAGTTAAAACCGGGCTGTGTTGGGCCTGCAGCAAGCGGTTTGCCTGGTCTTGACCGTTTCCAAAAATCAGGATTTACTTTTGCTGTAATTATTTTTATCCCTACAAGATATATAAAGACATCCCCTAGGCATATTCCCTAATAATATCAAAATTTGTAAATATCCCACAGCGTACTGTAGGTTTATAATCAATTTTAACCTGGAGTTGTCCTAATTTTCAGTAAAGCTTTTCTTTCCCTTTCCCGATCTCTTCGTCCAGAGCTTTTTTAGGACTACAGGATTCAAATTTCAAAGAAGTATTGGCTAAACACTCTTTTTCTTCAACTATTGATTTGGTTGAAATTCTTCCAAATTTAAAATTTCAATTAGGTAGCATTTCAATATTTTGACGGAGTAGACTTGTTAGCAGTCGAGGGCTTAAACCTTTCCACAGTTTTATCTATCATGAGTAAAATCAATCCTGAGGTTTTAAGAAGTTTGATACTTCCAAACAATCAGTTTCCTGGTTACGGCTGGCACAAAATAATAAAATATCGGGAGGAAAGATATAAAGCCATCGAATACCAAAAGGAAGGAATAGGCATAAAATAGCCTTGGGCCAAGGGGCAAATGCAATAAAAAATCTCAAGGATTCCCACCTTTCAAATTTATTGGATAGAGTAGCATGTAGAAAAAATAGACAAGCAGCAGTATTTACTACCGCTAGTAAACTCGGAGTAATCTTATGGCATATGATCAGAAAAAAAGTACCCTATAACCCGCCCCATGAACATCTATTTTAGATCTAAAATGAAAGTTAATTCTATCATCAAAAATTC
>NZ_SMMB01000033.1 GCF_009711365.1 Xanthovirga aplysinae
TGTAAGGATAAATACAGGATCCTCTAATATTCCCCCAACCCTTGACAGCCTAAATTCAAGCCCCCCTACCCATCCGATGGACTCTATCCCAGTGCCCGTTTTAGATACATTATCGCTTAATTCATACCGAATAAGTAGAATCTCATTTGCCAGCCTTAAAATTGGTCTTGGACATCAATTTCGCCTAAACTCTTTGAAATTGGGGGTTCAGACAGGAGTTTCAATCAATAAAA
>NZ_SMMB01000989.1 GCF_009711365.1 Xanthovirga aplysinae
CTTTACCGAAGGCGGCCGCATGCTGCATAATGACGATTTAAAAACTCTGCAGGAAGAAGTTTTCAAAGCCCTGGAAGGACAGTACAAAGGTCTGGGAGGCTTTATTATGAGCGGATGTAGTGTAGAAGAGGACGATAAAGAGCCTAATAAACATAAAATAACAGCAGGCCTGATATACTTAAATGGAAAATTCTTAGAAATAGAGGAAGCTCCAAATTTATCGGAGTTTCCCAAATACATTGTGGAAGATGTGCCCGAAATGCGAAAAAATTACCAGTTGGCAAGTGGGGGCATCGCTCCTAAAAGGAAACTTTACAAGGCAAAAGTGGTGGGTGAAAACCAATTGGAAGACAACCTATCCGAAGATGACGGACGTACCGAGTGGATAAAAATAACCCAGGAGGGAGGAACTTCCTATTTTGATGCGGTGAGGGGTTCATTTAAAGCCTTAAGTATTGGAGATGTTACGAATGATTTCAATGGGCACGCCACCTTGGATGTAGCGGGAAGTTTGAAAGTAAGCGGAGAGGTGCTGTTTGAGCAAGATGTAATTCTTAGAAATTCAGCTAGTCGTGATCCGCTGATAGTCTTTGACAACACAGGTTTTGGAAATCCCAAAAGTCAAATTATTCTGAAAGGCTTCAGCAGAGAAAACATCCTTACAACGAAATTTGAGAACTCTTATGACAAATTACTGATTGGAATCCCAGGTTCTTCTGGGGGTAGATATTATTTTACAGATGGGCATGTTGCCATTGGAACCCATACGGCTACGGAGGCACTAGATGTTGAGGGAAACATTAAAGCCACAGGCTCCGCAGCATTCGGTAACGATATAAGCGTTAATGGATATACAGCCTGGCACCAGGGAAATCTGGATCCTATAAAAAGAGGCCTTCATTTAACTGAAGGGGACAGTGATAATTTGGGTGATTCCCAAGAAGGAAGTATAGGGTACAGGTCAAATTCTACCAATTCTGTAGGATTTCCAAGCGGGTACGGCCAGCATTGGTATTTTAAAGGAGCTACTTCCGGACGTGATTTTGCCTTTTATAAAGAAAAAGACAGCCAAAATCTATTTTTGCAATCCTATAATGTGAATGGAACACCTGATGGTTGGAAAGAATTGTACCACAGCGGTAACCTTTTGTTTGCTGGGAATGGTTCAGCCACTACCATGTCGCGTTCTGATCATAACCACGATTTTATGTACAGTAGAAGAAGTTCAGCCCAGGGCAATACAGGTGAAACGGAAGGTTGGTACACCATCGCCCGATGGGGGGGAGCAAATGGAAGAGGGGCCATCAAGTTTGATGTTTATGGCTTGGGAGGAGATTCTACCCCACATAGACTATCTTTTGCGGCATTTAAATCATGGTCTAATTCGGGCTATTGTGTACAACAATTAGAAAGACAGGGGGCTGCGAATTATATTTCAGAGATAAGGGTACGAAGCTCACAAGAGGATGGGGAAGGTACCGAAACTTTTATCGATATAAAGATTAAAGGAAAGAATACCTTATATGTGGATGTTTTTTCTGGTTTCCCACAATATGCAGGAAGTGATTTGGGCACTGCTATTCCTTTTGAGCCTGCAGATAATGCAGGTGGAAGGATAGGGGTAGTGTGTCCAGTAGGTCTTCGAGTTATGGGCTTGGCCTCAGTAGAGCACGGAGATGTTTTTCATATTGACTATAAGGGGAATGCAAGCTTTATCAGCATGGCGGAAACTTCCGATCTGCGGGTGAAAAAAGACATTAGTCCATTGAATGGAGTACTGGATAAGGTAAGAGCTTTGCAGCCAATTCGTTACCATTTGGATAAGGAGGAAGAACAGGATAAACTTCATATAGGCTTTGGGGCCCAAGAGGTTAATGAGCTTTTTCCGGAAGTGGTCAAGTATCAAGAGGAGAATGATCGCTATAGTTTGCATTACAGCAATATTACCGCTATCAATACCGCCGCCATTCAGGAGACAAATGAGCGTATAGATGCCCAGCAAAGGGAAATAGAAGAGTTAAGAGAAATTTTAAACGAATTGAGGGCACCGGCCTTAAAAAAGGTAGGGAAGATGCTAAGATCTTTAAGAAAATAAGAGTAGTATCGAAAATTCAGTATAGCCTAGCTTATTTCTTTTTGAATAAAGTCTCAAATCTTTTTAAGCTTCTATATAAAGGAGTTCTACGGAAGTGGAGAGTCTTTACGAGCCTTTCCTTCTTAAAAAATTATTTGGATGAATTGGAACGGGATACCTTAGGAAGCCTCCTTATTTTATCAATTATGAGGCCCTTACCATTTATAAGGAAAAAATTGCTGCTTTGTTAGTGACTTAATAAGCACTGAATCTTTTTTAAGCCTTTCTAAGGCATCTAAAAGCTTCACTGATAAGCTGTAATAATTGACAAAAGTATTTTTCTCCCCTCATTTCTACTGTCTATAATTGTATACAGAAACGATGAAATTTTAAAACAATTAATTAAATACAATTATGGAATTCAGCATTGAAAAAGTACTTGAACTTGATGTAGCCTTAAACATGGTATTGGACAAAGACATGCCAGTAAAACTTTCTTATTGGTTAGGGAAATTGAAAGAAACCACAACTAATATCAACAAACGTTTCAATGAGGAAAACAAAAAGCTTTTGGATAAGTATGCCGAGGCTGATGAAAAGAACATGAGCTTTAGTTTCGCAACTACAGAAGATAGACAAGCTTATGACAATGAAATCAACGATTTAAAAGTACAAAAGGAAGAAGTCAAAGTTCCGGAATTGAAACTTGCAGACTTTGAGGGTATGGAAATTAAACCGGCGTTCTTTACCCTAATGAGTGGGCTGATTAAAGAAGATTAATAAATTTCTCATCTTGTCCTTTTTTATAAAGGTTATAGATGTTTAATTCCCGCGCCACAGGCATTTGCTTGTGGCTTTTTTTATGAAAAAAGTTTTGTCAAACCTGACAGTTGGAATGTGATTGTTTCTTTATGCCCAGAAGTTGGGAATGAAGCTGGGGTCAATATAAACACCATTTTTCTCAGGCCCCGGGAAGAAGCTTTACTTCCTCCCGATGTATTTCCTTTTATGGCTGGTTTTCCATCTTCTTCCTGGCTATTTGCTACCTAGCAAAAAGATTCAGAGGAATAGTTAAAAGTGTGGAGGAAGGATTACATTCAAAATTCTCACCATGTTTCCCAAAGAATGTCCAAAAGTAAATGAGCTTTATTGAAGTCGTTTACTTAATAACTTTTCCTTACTTAAGTTTTTAAGAGTTTGCCTCTTAGAAGGAAAAACCAATTAGAATAAGGTCAGGCACAAATAGTCTAAAAAGAACTGGTATCGCCCCTATACTTTTTTTTAGTCTTTGGTTGCCACTTTTTTCAATTCTCAAAAGTTTGCACCTTATCAGTATACTCAAAGAGAATTAATATGGGTTTGCCTTGTTGGATTAATTTTGTCCTTTGGCCTCAAGCTTTTCTTTTATTCTTGAGTAGGTAATTTTCCAGTTACTGTCTGCCTTTATTAATTTATAAGGCTCTAAGTCGGTTTTTGATTTCTTCTTGTTCTGCTTTGTAATTTTCAGCCTCTTCTATCAGATCTTTTAATATATTCGAGTTGCTATAAGTTCCGTTAGCCACCATAGATACATAAGATTGACTTTTCAAATTCTTACTGGCTACTCTTTTTACTGCGCCATGAGGTAGAAGATATTTCAACTTTTGATACATGCGAGCTTCTGTTTGTACTGCCATCGTTAAAATTTGTTTGAGTTAGAAATAAAGCTTAAAAATACTATAAAAAATAGTACTAAAAATTTCCTTTGTTTAACTAAAAAGTGTGGTTTGTTCTATTTAATTATTTAACCACTTAACAAATAAAATTGATTTAGAGCAAAAAATGAAATAATTTAAGTTAATTACAAAGTAAAATTTAGTATTTTTTAGTAAACTTTTAAAGTCTAAAAGTTAGGACGAAAATATAATTATATCTGTAATTTAGGTCATAGGATACAAGAATGACCCTTGGAAAGACTTATTATTAAGGAATTTTAGTAGTTTGATATTTTTTATTCTTGTCTGATTTTTCTCAACTATCTCATTATGAGAGGGGTAAGATCGAATGGTTTTTTTCTAATGTCTTCTTTTAGATTAGCTAACTGTTTAGGTATAAGCATTGATGTTTTTTTGAAGATTACCCATAGATTGAACCACAAAAGCTAACTTTAGGAAAAAGTCGTAGGTTATTTCTGATAAATATATAATTGGAAGTTAATCGGCTAGCAGAGGTCATATTCTTTAGAAATAGCTGTCGAATAGGTTTTAAAGGAGGTATAATAATATTTGTTTCCAAAACTCATTAGGAATTTTTTTAAATCAATGAGATAATTGCTGGGAAAAAATGCTTAGCTATATTCTTTAAAAAGTAGAAATCCTTTTAAAGAAACAACATTTGGTGTAAAGGGATTTGCTCCCTATATACTGGAAAATTTGGAGACAATTTTGACGAATCATTAGCCCTATATAAACCAATTGAAAAATTAATGCGAGTGAACTTAGTGTTATCTCTTTGCTCTCAAATTTATTTAATTAGTCCCTTTAATTTTATTTTCTGTACCCATAGCAAACTGACATTCATACTTGAAGTGTTCAAGATTAACTATCTTTTTTAATACCCTTGTTTTATGTATTTTCTTAGGATCTTGGTTTTTTAATTGTAGAGTTAAAGTGCTTATTTTCTTATGGAGGTCATATAAATTAATCTTTAAACTTAGCCTTATCCTTTTTAATTAAACCTTAATCCTGTTTTTCAAGTTCTTTTGCTATTTTTTAGCAGTTTTACTGACAATGTATTGTCATTGGGGGTTTTAAAGAAGGATAAAATATATGACTAACCCATCCGGTTTCCAGATTAAATAACCATAACATCTTTAGCTCTTTGTAAGAATTCCTCTCTTTCCTTAAGACCATGGTAACCTCCATTAATTGTGCGGGTTACTTTCTTTAAATCATCTTTATCAGCATATTTATTTATATTTCGGGTTTTCCAAAACCAGCAAGCAGAGGATATGGCAGTTTGAGGAGTTTCAGCTAAAATTTCAGGCTTATTAAGTAGGTCTAGTTCTAATCCTTTACCACAGTCTCTGTAGTTGGCCTTTCCAGTAATCTGGATCAATCCACGCCCCCTATACTTCCAACCTTCCCCACTTTTTTCATCTCCATTTCCCAGCCTGTTGGCATATACCAGGTTTGCAATTAATTCAGGCTTTCGAGCATATCTCTCAGCTGTTTCTTTGGTGGGAAAATATTTTCGGAAAACCTTATAAAGAGCTGTTGCACTATAATTTAAATTTTCGCTGGTAAATTTAAAGTTTCCACTTTCATGAGCCAGCTGGGCAATAAAATGGGCCACCCTTAACGGTGAATTTATTTCATATTGAGGCATAAGCTCATTTAAGGGTTGTTCATATTTTTGAATATCAATGGTAAAAGCATTTGGCATAATTTGTTGTAGCTGCAGAGTAGTGATTCCTTTAAAAGGAAGTAAGGGAATAGTAAGCAGAGTTCCAACAGAAATTTTATCGGGGTTTTTTATACCATTAGCGGCTGCTATTTCTACATATCGATTGGCGTCTCCATAAAAGCGTTTTGAAATCTTTCCTAAGGTATCACCTGTTCTTATTGTGTATTTCATATTGTTATACTGTTAAGGTGGAGTGAGGACAAAAAGGGAATTAAGGTTTAATGAGGTTTACAATAAATTCTAAATCTTTTTCATCCATCAACATTATACTTGATTGATGTAACCAGAACTTGCCTTCTGACTGTAAAAAGGTCCCTCTTAGCCATTGGTTCTCATATTGGCTGTTAAATCCTTCTGATTTCTTAAATCCAAAATATTTTAATAAATCTTCGGTAATCATACTATACTTTTTTTAAAGGCGATGCCTTAATGCTTATTATTATTAAATAATGAGTTTTAATGGGGCCAGTACTTCACTTTTTAATTTAGCACTGTGTGATCTTCTTCTCCTCTCTATACCATTAAAGGTTTTTTTGCCAGTACAGAAAAGGTTTATTCTCCTCTCTTTATAATTCCTAAGTCAAAATAGGAAGTCTAAAACCTTAGGGTTTAATTGGCTACAAGCTTATACTAAATAAGAGATAAACCCTAAATGGTTTAGTTAAAATTCAGTAATATTTAGTTTTCTTTAGCAAAAAGAAATTTTTTCCACCCCCCCGGCGAATCATGCTTACTTTTGATTGGGTAACTGAGGTATAAATAAACCTCCCTTTT
>NZ_SMMB01000007.1 GCF_009711365.1 Xanthovirga aplysinae
CAAGTCTCTGCTCCCTAAAAATTAAGTGATTAGTACAGGTTAATTTGCCTTTGAATTAAACGGGTTTCTCCCTCCAATCTATAGGAGCCTGTTGTTCCTCCTTGTAAATTCCAACACACCTTTCAATTTCAGGAGCTTAACCTTGGACCCAACAATAAATAGTGGTGTGGTCTACTTTGATACCTCGTTCCAACATCATTTCCTCCTG
>NZ_SMMB01000438.1 GCF_009711365.1 Xanthovirga aplysinae
GCATACGGCCGCCTTCGGTAAAAAATAGTCTTCTCATTATTCGCTGTTGTTATTTTTAAATAAATTCATTTGGTTTTTCCCATTTCTTATTGTGGGAAAGGTTTTCCCCCGGGTATTAGTTTTTACATTATTCTTCCCTTTTCCGAGAACGCCATATTCTGGAGACTTTTTCCAGGGTAGGGGTGGTTAGTTCTTTCACCACCTTTTTGAGTGCTTGCAATTCTTCTTTTTGTTTTTGGAGTTCTTCTTTTTGCTTTTCAATGCATTGCTGCTGTTGGTAAAACTTCTGATGAAATCGGATATTGGACTCCTGTATTGCCGCCGTATTTACTGCGGTCATATTGTTGTAGTTAAGGCTATAAGCATCTTTTTCTTCAGAAAAATATACCAGCTCCGGAAATAGGTTTTTAACTTCCTGGGCACCAAATCCCAGGTGCTTTTGTTTTTCTTTTTTGTCAGATTTATAGCAGTATTGAATGGGATTCATTTGCATGACTTTATCTAATACGCTGTCCATGCTGGTTACTGCTTCTTTGCTTCTTAGGTCGGATATTTGAAACAGGGCAGGGGAGAAGAGAAATCCTTCGGCCGTAAGAGAACCTGTAATAGTGGCTGCACCCGAAGCTTTTATGTCTCCTTCAACGTTTAAATTAGTATAGGATCTAACTTCCGTATCACTCACCTTAAACCTTGTGGTGGGTGTAAAACTGCTTCCGGTAGATAGGTTGGTATTTATTCTAAAATTTATCTGTTTTTCATAAAGATAGATATTGGAGAAGTTGTTACTTAAAGCTCTGTATTTTCCACTCACATCATAATGTCCCCCAACTGAAATCATCCCTAATTCGTTACCATAACTACCAAAAAACATCCCTGTCTCATTTTGGTCTGAATGCAAGTGTAGTTGTGCACCATAGTATAAGGTACTATATCTTCCTGTTACGTCAAGTTGGGCGTATGGATATGTCGGTCCCTCTCCTATGCTTACTCTACCAGAAAATTGGGCAGAGCCACTGGCCTTGATGTTGCCAACCACCTCTAATTTTTCGGCAGGATTAGTGGTACCGATCCCAAAATTCTTGGTATTAATATATGAATCTACACTAGGGGAAGCTGATAAATTGATAGTGGGGTCTTCCTGATCCCTTGCAAAGAATTGTATTAAACCATGGGAATAGGTACCCCCACCGTTTCCTAGAGTTAAGGTAGTCAAGGAACCTCTGGTTAGTTTAATTATATCCCCTTTGTCCCAATCGTAATTTGCAGTTATGACTGCTCCTTCTGGGTTGGCGCTACCAAATTTGGCACTGCCACTTGCCTTAAGGTTTCCTTGAACGTCTAATTTTTCTGACGGTATTCCCGAACCTATCCCTACGTACCCTGTTTCTCCCGTAATTATTAGCCTTTTTTTCAAGTTTCCTTTTCTTCCCGTAGCAATCGAAAAAGAGCGATTCCAGTTGGTTCCCTCGTATGATTCATCGGGGCTAGCTACTTCTATTACCAAATCTTTCTGATTGGTTTCCTCATCATCAGAAATAATTTTATTTACCCCATCAGAATACCCTAGCTCAATATAATTTGATCCTCCCGTTTTTCTGGCGAAGCGTGAATTTCCACGAACATA
>NZ_SMMB01000513.1:0-316 GCF_009711365.1 Xanthovirga aplysinae
CTTAATAAAAAGGTTTCATTTTACATTTGCCTTTTTGGATATTCACTCACAACAATTTTTATTTCCTAGGTTATCAAGAGCAGTATAATAACCCGGGAGCTTTCTCCCTTCTTTATATCGTTTGATGGCCACAAGGTTATCAGTCCCTAAGTTTTCCCTATTTAATTCTTTGATGATCTTATTAAACCCGTTGATGTGAGAGGACATTTTAATTCTTTTTTTTAGGTAGATAAATTGAAGCATTCACTAAGATTGGATTATTCTTTTTTCTTTCGTGGCTTATATGGGGGGAAGTTTGAATTCCTTGATTCTTATA
>NZ_SMMB01000513.1:547-2045 GCF_009711365.1 Xanthovirga aplysinae
ATGTTTGGAGAATTGATTAACGGCAAGAGAACGGTCTAGGCACTACATTTCAAAAAATAGGGATAGAAATGGCCGAAGTTGCACAAATTCCCTTGTAGCAAAAGAGGCATGAGAAAATATAGGATAGAAAGGATCCCGAACGGGAGCATGAAGATGCGTTTTTAAGCAATTAAAGGCTATATATGGATAATGAGCAAAAAACTAAAAACCCATTCAAATAAGGATTAAAGCCATATTATTTACTTTTAATCACAAATTGGCTTCAAACAAAATTGGCCCTTAGTTTGGTTAGGGAAAATATAAACCACTGATATTTAATTTTTAACAAATGTGACTGAAAGTTTTCCCAAGGTTCAATTTATTATGAATATTTAAAACAATTATTACACCGATAGAATAATGCAATATACCTAGTTAAAGAAAAAGTATAAAAGAGAAGTTAGCTCTCTTTATATCAAAGCAGGGAGGAAAATAAATAACCAAGAGTTAATAATAAAAAAATCACATTAAAAAAAACTACATTAAAAAAAAACTGTAGTTTTTTAACCCTGAATTTGTAGTTTTTCTAAAGGTATTTTACCCTAATTTAGTAGTTTTAATAAATCGTACTAACCCTGAATTTGTAGTTTTTTAACCCTGAATTTGTAGCTTTATTAAGCTCTACACCTTATTTATAAATAAAATATAAGAAAATAAAAAAAAGAATCTTCTAATATTTTAGATGAAAAAAAAGAGGCAGTTCTTTTTATAAAAAAAACATTGTCAATTAAATGATTTCAATGAAAATAAAAAGTCATTAATATTTGGCATTTTATTTTTTTCTCCTACCTTTGAATAGACCTAAACGTGTTAAGGTATGACACTTTCGCATGATATAATTGTAGAATTTTTTAGAAGTAATCGTGCTCTTTCTCAAAATGCTCTCGAAAAAGAAAGTGAGATAACACATGGATCCCTACCTAAGGCACTATCAGATAATCGCAAAATAAACAATGATCACCTCCGTCGATTATCAACGGTTTTGGAAAAATACGGTTATAAAGAAATGATACGAGAGAAAACAAAAAAAAAATTGCGATTTCAAATCAAAAAGGAGGGGACGTAAAATCTACAACTACAGCAAAGCGGCTCTGTTGCAAAGATTCAATAAGGCCAATATTTTTTCCTTCCAAGTCTCTGTTCCCTAAAAATTAAGTGATTAGTACAAGTTAAATTGTCTTTTAATTAAACGGATTTCTTCCTTCAATCTACCTTTCAAATTCTCAGGGAATTAACCCCATTTATCAAATTGATGCTTTCGAAACATACGGAAAGTTTCAAAATCCTTTTTGATGGTCCCATACACCGTCTTCATTGCTTTGAAACCAAGCGTTGATTTTAATTAATCGTTTTTATTTTCCATGATCTGATTCCACTATGATTATTGAGGAATTTTATCTTATCGTGAATCCTATTCTCAATTAATTTCTTTTCTTTCTTCAATTGAGCGATAGCAATA
>NZ_SMMB01000651.1 GCF_009711365.1 Xanthovirga aplysinae
TTTTTTGTACTTTTGATTTTTTACTTCTTTTTATTGGATTATTCCTTTTGGAAGAAGTGTAAAGTTTATTTTTTGGATCTCGGCCCTTTATCCCTTAATGGATGTGTATGGCCATGTGACTTTTACTTTTTGTTTTTATGTTTCTTCCTTTGGGTTCTTTGGCAAATGTAGCTGCTATCTTGGCAGGAGGGGTATTGGGGTTGTTTTTGAATGATCGTTTTCCCGAAAATATCCGAAAGATCAGTTTCCAAGGCATAGGTTTGTGCGTGATGTTAATTGGCGTTCAAATGGCCTTGAAAGTAGAGAATGTCATTCTGATGATTTTTAGTGTCCTTATTGGAGGGATTATTGGAGAGGCACTCAATTTGGATACCCGCTTTAAAAATATGGCAGATAAATTAAAAAGACGGTTAAAGAGCAACAATGAAAAATTTTCCGATGGGCTGATTACTGCCTTTATGCTCTATTGTATTGGTTCAATGGCCGTTCTTGGCGCTTTGGATGAGGGTTTGCGTAATGATCCCTCTATTCTTTATACCAAGGCAATCCTTGATGGATTTACCTCCATTATTTTAGCTTCTATTTATGGTAGAGGTGTTCTTTTCTCAGTAATTCCTCTTTTCATTTATCAGGCAGGACTAACATTTATGGCTGGATTTATAGAACCCTTTCTTTCCCCGGTTTTACTCAATGAAATAGCAGGTACAGGCGGTTTATTGATTATTGGGCTGAGTATTTCAGTATTGGAAATTAAAGAAATACGAGTTACCAATATGTTGCCTGCTTTAGTGATGGTGGTGGTTTTGAATTTGTTTTTCGGATGATGAAAATGCCAAATACTAATGTTCTTTTAAAACCTTTATTGAAGTTTCAAGGTGGGTGATTCTTTTTCTGAACTACTTAACCATTTGATTGATATAAAAAATCAGCCAAACTAATGGAAAGCTTGGCTGAATTATCCTTTATTAATTTGTAGAATCTACTTTATAATTAAATTTTAAGGCCCCTAAGAGTCCTGAATTATTGAACCCTTCAATAAGGCCTTCAATAGTGGTTTTCCGATCTGCATTATAAAACTCAATCACTTTTTGTCCTGTAGAATCGATTTCAATATTGGGCTCCCAATGAATTGTAGCTCGTAAATCCGGGATTAATATTTCCTTAGCAGAGTCGGTGTCGTATTTAGGTTGATAGAACTCCCTTTTTTCCCTAAAGTTTTCAACAATGGCTAGATAATCGGGACCTTTTTTCATAGGAAGTTCTTCTTTATATCCTTCGGTTGTGGTAATAAAGACAACCCCACTCTCAGCTTTTTGGCCATATAGGAATCTTGGTGAGCTACCCCTTACTACCGTTAAAAATTCAATGTCTTCGGGGCTTAAGTTTCCGATTAGGGTATAATCCGATCCCATTATTGTATTATTGACGATAAAAAGCGCAGGATTAGGAGGTGAAGTTAGGGATGAGGAAAGCCCTCGGCTGTTAAAATAAATTGCTCTTTTTACAGGGTCATGATACCGAATAGAGCTTACCTGCCTTATTAATCCAATAAGATCCACAGAAGGCTTTAATTCTTTTCCGCTTTTAGAATGGACAGCACTCCCATAAAATTGTTTAGCAATTGGATCTTTCTCTTTTATCGAATCCGCTTCAATGACAACTTGCTCTAATAATTTGTAATGACTTAATTCGCTAAACGCAGTATTTCTTTTTTTTCGAAGGCCATTGGAGGTGTAATTCATTTCCATAGGTTTTATTTCTGCCTCCTCCTTGATTTTTGTTATTGCTGTCTGGTAATAAGGAGATCTTTCTTCTTCAAAGAGGGTTATTTTAGTTTTGTTTTGATTTGAAGCAGAAGGAAATATTATTGCAAGTGATGGTTCAATTCCTAATAGTTCTTTATCAAAAGTAAAAATTCCGCTGGAATCACTTAAAGTTGTAAAAAAGGTATTTTTTCTCAAGTTCATTAAGTTTACTTCCAAAGGTTTTTGATTCCTTTCATTCTTAAATTCGATTTTGCCTTTTATAAATTCCTGAGAAGATGGTAAAGTAAGAGTTTCTTGTTTTATATCATTTTGGGCTTTATATCTGCGCCATCCATGAGTTAATAAAAGATAATCGATTTTTTCTAAATTTTGGTTATCTAGGGAAAGGCCTCCCAGGTAAGGAACTCTTCCTTTTAATTCACCTTGAATTTGGAATGTTTCAAGAATATTCTTGCTTCTTACTCTTAGGCTTTTTGCTAAAAGGGGATCAGTTACAGACATTGAAAGGTTTGCAGGCATTGGGTCACCTAGGTGATTTTTTACTGAAATTAAGGCCCTTACTTTTTCTCTCGGAAGATATTCTTTTTTATCCGTTGTTACCGAGATTTGTAATTTTTTTTGAGAATTAGCAAATACTAGTCTCTCTGCAACAGGAATATGCTTTTCATTAAATAGGGTAAGGTTTATTATTCCCATTGGAAAATCTTTTGTGGGTATCCGAACTAATCCCTCCCCTTCAATTTTTGCACTTAAGCCCCACCAAGCTTTTTCATTTTTATGTGCTAGTAGATGGATTTGCTCCTTTGTTTTTTTTGAGGATTTAATTCGAACCCCTATGACTTCTTTGGTTACATATAAAACTTCAAGAATTAATCCATCCTTTCTTGCTGTTGGGAGATCAAAGACTTTTCCTTTGAAGGGGGGGGGTGTAATTTGGAATTTATAATTTTTCCCTTTTTCAGGTTGAAACCTAAATGTTCCCATTCCCATGTAGGTTGAGGTTATTTTTGTAACTTTATTTCCATTGGAATCGATTATTACTCCCTCAATATTCTCAGGGGTGCCCCAGGAATTTAGTGCTTTAAAAGCTATTTTACTTTCAATTCCTTCTATCATTTCTCCTCCTTCGGGAAAGAACTGTAGATCAAGTTTTTTTTGAGCTTTTGTAGGAATAATTGTGCTCGAGGAAACGGTTTCCCCTCCTAATTGGGTTTCCACTTCAACTCTGAATAAG
>NZ_SMMB01000332.1 GCF_009711365.1 Xanthovirga aplysinae
TCTGTTAATCTTTTTTTGGGTACAAGATGAACTGAATTATGATAAGCATCATACCCAAATCAACCAACTTTACAGGCTTTGGACTGATATCCGTTTAAACGGGGAAAATACCAGACAAACCCTAACGCCAGGGCCAGCCGCAGTAGCATTGAAAAATGAATTTCCAGAAGTAAAGCAAGTGAGCAGAATGCGAAAGGCGGGCACCCCTTTTATTACTTACAAAGAAAATACCTTTAAAACCGAACAGGCGGCTTTTGTTGACTCCACCCTATTTGATGTTTTTTCAATTCCATTGGTAAAGGGTGATCCTAAGAAAGCTTTAACGGACCCACAAACGGTGTTAATAGATGAAACAACAGCCAATAAGATATTTGGGAAAGAAGATCCAATTGGCAAAACCCTCATTATCGACCATAAATACTCCAATAAAATAAGTGGGGTATTTAAAGATTTTCCGGAAAATTCACATTTTCATTACCGTGTTCTCTTCCCTATGGTAAGCGTGGAAAACTATATGAAGAATCAGAACTGGTTTGACTATAATTATCAAACCTATGTGGTACTACATAAAAATGCGTCTCCTGAAGCTCTTGAGGATAAATTCCCGGATATGCTCCAGAAATATGTTGGGCCTCAATTAGAACAAGCCATAGGAATAAATCTGGATGAGTTTGTAAAAAGTGGAAATGGCCTAGATTTTCATTTTCAGCCTGTAAAAGACATTCACCTTTATTCTTCTCTAAATGAAGAACTTGAGGCTAATGGAAGTATCACTTATGTATATATTTTCTCTGTTATAGCCATTATCATTCTTTTAATTGGCTGTATCAATTATATGAATTTAGCCACTGCCCGTTCTGTAGAACGTGCCAAAGAAGTCGGAATTCGGAAATCCATTGGAGCATTCCGTTCTCAGCTTTTATTCCAATTTCTTTCAGAGTCTTTACTCTTAAGTTTACTTTCACTTTTATTAGCAATAGGTTTGGTGGAAATTAGCCTTCCAGCTTTTAATCAATTGGCGGTCAAATCCCTATCCTCCAACTACCTGAATAATGGGCCATTATTATATACCATAGCAGGAATTATTTCGATTGTTGGCATCCTTTCAGGAGCCTATCCTGCTTTCTTTTTATCTGCCTCTGATCCGGCAAAA
>NZ_SMMB01000353.1 GCF_009711365.1 Xanthovirga aplysinae
TTTTGACTTGGGTTTCTATTTAATAACAAAAATTATTTTTCAACGGCATTGGGGATGGGGAAGTGGAATATCATTGTTTGTAGCTCCATCAAAGAGAATTATCCTGCATAGGTTGGATAGTATTATCTCCATAAATGTGGGCTAACCGATAGGGTAGGGGAGGATCTAAATTATATAAAACGCTTCACGGAGGATTACTTCTATGGTATATTTTTATGAACATGGGTGCTATATAATGCTATCCTATTCTGTTAAAGAGAAAAAAATACCCTGCTTAACCATTTAATAAGGGTATAAGGACTATCAAAGTATTTGAATAGACTGCTGATGTTGTTTTAAAGCTTGAGGCTATTATTAAATGTTCTGGCCTTTTTAAGCTTGAAAAGTGTAGCGAGGACGAGGTAATTACATTGCTTAAGAAATACTTTACAGGAGATTGGAATGAAAAGTCAAAAGCACTTTCAGTAATTGAACTGATTTAGGATTATCTGAAGAAAGGAAGAAGAAACGGTTTGATATTAAAAAGCAAAGTATATGAATAATACCATAAATATTGAAAATTTTCCTTCTATAATATTAGTGAAGAAAATAAAAAACGGTTGGCTGAAGATTTGGAAACGGAGGACCAAAAGAAAAGGTTAAAAGCAGGAGAATCCGTTTTGCTCCAGGGCATGAAAACCAAAAGAGGTTTGTCGAAAAGAATTATTCGCTTTGAAAGGAGGCCAACACTAATTTTATAAAGATCATTAAAAAAAAATTCTATTGGTAAGGGAATAGATGGTATAAAACTTCCAAGGAGACTTACAATGGTATCATCTCGGTGTCTGAAGAATATAGTGTAATCTTTCAGGCTTGGGACAGGCAGACCGAAATAGAAAAAGCTATTTAACTTCTAAGGGAATTGAGCCTACCATCTTTCAGGAAAAATCATAATCCAACAGAGAAAATTCAAAAGGAATAGTCAAAAGAAAAAACATTAGAAAAGATTTCTGAAGATATTGTTCAATTAAACACCAGGGGGGAGTGTCTATTAAAGCTGTACCTGTAAAGTTGGGAAGTGTGAACCTTACAACGGGGCAAAACCAAGATCTGAAGGCTGGTAAAAAAGCAAGGTAAATGGAGTTGAAAACATTAAAAGGCCACTTTAATGTAACTATATCAAAAAAGTCAATTGGGTAAATATCATTAGATACTATCAATATATAAAGCTTTAAGATGAGACTTTGGTTAAT
>NZ_SMMB01000755.1 GCF_009711365.1 Xanthovirga aplysinae
CCACATATGTGGTATACATGGCAGTTGGGCCACATAATGGAATAAATAGCACAACAATCCAATTAGAATTCAACCATAACTTATGATAATGCCTTTTTTATCTGGATTAATTACAATTTTAACTCCAGTCACATTTTTAATGATTTTTCTTCTTTTAATAGCATTCAATCATTTAAGCTTAAGAAAGAAAACTAATTTAAAGCCAATAATAATATTTTGTGGATCAGTTGTCTTATTGTACTCAATAATTGGAATTTCTATTTTGAACCTTCCTACTGATATATCGAAAGTCCTTAGTCCAAATGGGATTATTAATAATTTGACACTTCTTTTGAATCTTACTTTTGGGGTATGGCTAATGGGAGTTCTGAAAAACGTTTCAATAAAAAATAAAAATAGTACCCTTTGGAAAAACCTTTTAATACTTTTATTTGCAATTGTATTCAGCTTTGGATCTTTTTCTAACAGTGGTCCAATAATTGGTTCACTTTTGATTAATGACCTAGGTGACCAAAGCTATTTTAATAAAATAACTCCTTTAGTTTTCTTTTCGTTAGGTTTAATTATTCCGGTTGGATTGCTGCTCATATCATTAGAAAAGGTAATCCGAAAAGCAAGTACTAAAAAATGGTGGGAATTTTTCCGGTTTTTGACTGGATTAGCATTTATTACCTTAACAATAATTGGACAAATAATAAAATAAGAACGTGGCCTAACAATGGCGAGCCGCCATGCTTTGCAAACATGCGAAAGTCGACGTTAAAAAGCACAGCAGCCAGCCGGACCGTTAATTATCATTATGAAGAAGCTCTTTTTAGACGATCTCAGAACTATTGATATGATTTACGACAAATCCATGGAATCTGCCTTTGATATAGTCAGAACATATAATGAATTTGTCAATTACATTAAAGAAAATGGCCTTCCTGATTTTATAAGTTTCGACAATGATTTAGGACTTGACGATAATGGAAATGTAGCGCCTGATGGATATGCAGCAGCAAAGTGGTTAGTTTATAAATCAGGATTAGATTTAGTTAATTTGAAATTTAAAGTCCATTCCGCAAACCCAATTGCTGCCAAGCAAATTGAAGGGCTTTTAAATAATTATATTAAACATTTGAAAGCATTAAAAAAATGAGTTGGGAGGTCGTAATTTTTAATTCCAAACAAAAAATTGAAACAATAGAGGATATCGATGAACGTCAGCTTGCTCAAATTGACTTCACCGAAATATTGGAAAATTCGTTTTCGGAAATAATTAAAAATGACAATCATAGGGAAATAAAAGGTCCAGGTTTTTCGATTGATTTTTTTATTGATACTGAACCAGTAAGTAACAAAATATTGAGCCTGTATGGTGAAAAAGGACTATTTGAAATAATTAAACTGTCGAAGAAACATGGCTGGCAAATTTTCGATATAGGCTTAGGCGAAATGGTTGACTTGGAAAATCCCAAGAATAATGGGTTCGAAAACCATAGAAAATATGTCGAACAAATAATAGGAAAGAAATAAAAACGGTGTACGACAATGGGTATAGGCAATAGCCGAACAAATCAGACGCTTAAGCCGAGCTACGCCCCATACCCGGACCGTAGCCAATTAAAAAATGAATAGTGAAAAAATACTAAAAAACATTGGGGAAATTTATTCTCCATTATCAATTGGTTGTCAACAAGAACTAGTTGCCAATTTCAACAATCTCACAATCAATAAGGGTGAGATTGTTGTTCGTGAAGGGCAATTCTCCGATAAAGCCTATTTAATTGTACAAGGTTGTGCAAGGGCATATTATTTAAAGGATGGAAAAGATATTTCAGATTGGTTTGCTTTTGAAGATGAGTTTATGGCTTCAATTGTAAGCTTTTTTTGCAAAGAACCAAGCCCTCATTATATTGAATTTGTTGAAGATTCATTAGTTATTGAGTTTTCTAGGGATACAATTGACAGGCTTTGCAGCAAACACCATGATTTTGAACGTCTCATTAGTAAAGTTGTGACTAAAACCATGTTAGGTCTACGAGAAAGATTATCTTCAATACTATTCAATAAGGCGGAAGAAAGATACAAACAATTAATAAATATTCGCCCTGATATAACAAACAGAATTCCCCTAACGCATATAGCTTCTTATTTAGGAATTACACTTGAAACATTAAGTAGGATAAGAAACCCCAAAAAGCGAATTTGATTTATATCAAATGAAATTTCATCTATGCGTTTTTCTTTTGTAAAAAAAATGGATGAAAAAAATACTAATCATAAACGGACACCCTGACAAGGAAAGCTTCAATTTTGGTATAAGTGAAGCCTATAAAAAAGGTGCAGAAAAATCAGGTGCAGAAGTTAAAGAAATAATTATTCGAGATTTGAAGTTCAATCCAAACCTTGAGTTTGGTTATCGAAGGAGAATGAAATTAGAACCTGACTTAATAGACTCTCAAGAAAAAATAATATGGAGTGAACACATTGTTATTGTTTACCCTGTTTGGTGGGGTAGTTTTCCTGCAATTATGAAAGGTTTTTTTGACAGAACACTATTAGCCCCATTTTCATATAAAAAAAGAGAAAATTCTCTTTGGTGGGATAAGATGTTAGGTGGAAGAAGTGCAAGAGTAATTTGCACATTAGACCAACCTGGATGGAGTTATTGGCTCATGTTCGGAAAGCCAAGTCATAATTCGATAAAAAAATCAATTCTAAATTTTACAGGGATTAAACCTGTCAAAATAACTTCCATTGGGCCTCTGAAAGATTCCAAGAAAGAGTGGCGTAACAAATGGATTGAAAAAATTGAAAAAATGGGTAAAAAACTAAAGTAATCGTGTAGTAACACTACATATGAAATCATAGTACCCTACGTAATTCTACGTTGCATACACACAAGGTTGTCAATAATACGGTACAATAAAAATTTAGAAAAATGAGAAAATTAGGAATCATCACAATCACAGTTATTCTATTTAGTTGTAACCCTAACAAATCAAAGCAGGCAGCAGACAATGAAATAATTCATCAAAATGAAATAAAAACCGGTACTGAAACAAAACATTTAAAACCGTTCAAATCCGAATTACCAACAATAGGTCTTCTAATTTATGAAGGTGTTTTGCAAGGAGAAGTTATAGCAACATCAGACGTTTTTGGGAAACCATCTAAAAACGGAAAACAACTTTTTAATGTAATAACCATAGCGCAAACGGAAGACGCAATCACAACCGAAGAAGGTATGAGATTTATTCCTGATTACACTTTTGAGAATTGCCCAAAATTAACAGCTTTATTTGTTCCTAGTGGCTATGATATGTACGCACAAGTCCGTAATAAACAAATGATCGATTTCATTAAAAAGAAAAACGAAGAGACTAAATACATAGTAAGCAATTGTGCTGGAGCACAACTTATTGGGAAATCGGGAATAGCAGATGGACACAAAATCGTTACTTATATTGGAGGTGGAAAACAGTTGCAAAAAGATTTTCCAAAATTAAAAGTTCAAAATGACAGTTTGATAACCTTTGTTGAAGACGGAAAATTTAGTTCATCGAACGGAAATTTGACGAGCTACATTTCTGCCCTAAATTTATTAGAAAAAATGACTAGTTCCGGACACAGGGAATTTATCGAAAGTTATTTATATATCGACCGACTTCAAAATTGGAAAAAATAATAACTGGCTACAACAATGTATCCTATGTAAAGCCTTTTCGTTGCTA
>NZ_SMMB01000385.1 GCF_009711365.1 Xanthovirga aplysinae
TTTCATTAAAGCTTTTACTGAGATTTTCTACAGATAAATAATTCATACTGCAAACCTACAAAAATACAAGGGCTAAATGCTCTTAGCTTTCATCCTTTTTCGGTCCACTTGGATTTTCTTTAGAAAAAACGATTTTGATAGCTTCTTTAATTTCATCCGCTGCCCTTCCTAAGCGGTTTTCTATTAAACGCCATTTTCCCTCATGTTGTCTGCCAAATTCTCTTAATTCTTTTTCAAGGTCGGCCTTGTTTCTTCTGATTTCCATAATGCGTTCTTCCAGGCCTTCTTTAATTTCTCCTGATGCATTTTTTGTTTCGGAAATCAAAAGGTCAATTTTCCGGCCTAATTCAGTAAGAATTTCTTCTGTTTTTCCTTGGTATTGGTTTTTCATGGTCTTATCTATTTACTAACTATTTGCTTACCAATAAAAGCATAAGCTGCAAATATTTAAATTTTTGCAGGTAATTTACTATTTCTGTTATGGATATAGAACAGAATAGAAGGAAAAGTGTTAACTCTCGGAATATTTAATTTACCCCAACTCCTATCAATGTATATTGTTAAATTGATTTGAGTTTAAGCACTCTTATAAACTTAATGTACAAGTTTTTAGGCTTTTAATGGCTTAGCTTGATATCATGGCTTTTTGTTGGAGGCTTTCTTCTGGCAAGGTGGCCAGTTTTTTCATATTGCATGAGGATAAATGTATTCAGTAGCCCTGTGAAAAGACCTTCCATCGTTATAGCTACAGCACATAAAAAAGGGGTAAGGTAGTCACCCATAGGCTCATTTTCTTTGATGTATTGCATTAATTCAGGGTCTACAGAACCTAAGAAAATGAACATAAATAATGCGAATGAAAGGGTATTGACCAAAGCGGTTACTCCTCCAACACCGAAACCTTTTAAGTATTTGATTTTTCCATTATGACTGTGTTTATACTCCCTGAAGGCTAAGTGAATTCCAATCATTTGTAAAATGAAATTGAAAGCCCTAAGTTCTGTTTTTTCTGCCAACCCCATGGCCATCATTGTAAGGAAGTAAAGAATCATCATTACGGTTGTAATCACACCATATTTGACTCCAATATTTTTTGCTATTCGGTAGTCGAAGAAACTAAAATCTTCCATATCTTCATTTTTTGAGCTTTTTTCTATTCTCAATTCTTCAACAAAATAAATGGGGGAATCGGTTTCTTAAATAAATATTGTAAAGGTGCAATATTTGGTGTCTTAAGGTTGGGTTTCTTCTTGTTCAGGAAAATTTGTGCTCCTTATAAATTTTCAAAGATTAAAAGTGAATGATAAATCCAACGAAGTGCAGCTTTTCAAAAGCCATTTGCAGCAAAAAGA
>NZ_SMMB01000012.1 GCF_009711365.1 Xanthovirga aplysinae
CCGGTGTAGCTTTTGGTGCTTTAAAATGGGGAGTAAGTTTGTATTTTCAATGGGAAACCACTTCTATAGAGTTATTATATGAAATTGGTACTAGTGATAAAATGATGAATGACGTTTATATCAATAGTATGAAGGAAGCACGAGACTACTATAAAATGGCCATAAGTTATCAAAGAGCTGGAAATTACAAAGCTTCAGAAAGGTGGATGGAA
>NZ_SMMB01000288.1 GCF_009711365.1 Xanthovirga aplysinae
TGGCCAAAAAAAAATCTTACTTACTTATTTTATTTCTCCTGTATGCCTTAAAAGGTTTTTCTCAAGATGATAAATATTTAATAACAGGACAAATATTCAACAAGAGCACTAATGCCCACATAGAAAAAGCAAGCATCTATATTATAGATATTAAGAATAATTTGGTTGTTGGTGACACGGAGTCTGATAGTTCTGGAAACTTCCAAATCTCTTTTGACAGGGGAAATTATATGCTCTCGATTAGTTATAAAGACTTTGAAATAATACTCACTTCCATAGACTATTCTAAATTTAAGGAGAATACCTTAAATCTGGGGAAAATACAGCTAAAACCTATGGCTGAAATTAACCTTGATGAAGTTGTTGTAACTGCTGATGATTTTTCGATAGAAAATAAGAAAGGCAAAAGGGTTTATCATATTGGTAATAAGCTGAAGGATGTTGCCGGTTCAATGTCCAATTTGTTGAGTTATCTTCCTTCCATTTATGTTGACATTGACGGGACCGTTCAACTACGAGGTAAAGATCCTATTGTAAAAATTAACGGAAGAAACTCCAATTTGTCAAAATCAGAGGCCCTTCAAATGCTGCCTAGTGATATGATAAAACGAATTGAAGTGGTGACCAGACCATCGGTAAAGGATGGTGAGACCAAACCAGTAATTAATATTATCACCGATCGAAAACGAAAAGGATTCATTGGTGGGGCCAATTTGGTACTTGGTTTACCAGAAACGATAAAGAGTGGTATTCATTTAGCTTTGAACAAAGAAAAAATAAATGGATATGGCTTGTACGGTATTAAAAAGGAATATGATATTTCTAGCTCAAAAGAAGAGTCACTAAGAAAAATTGCTGACAATGAATCTGATTTGGAAGTTGAAACTAACGATATAAGTGCCAGCCTCCTAAATCAATTTGGTGAATTACAATATGAGTATTTACCAAATGAGAATAGTGAACTTATTGGTAATGTCTCCATATTTAATATT
>NZ_SMMB01001281.1 GCF_009711365.1 Xanthovirga aplysinae
TAATTGATCCTATTAATGTTAAAAAACATAGAGTTATTTAGTGATAAATTCTTATTATTATAATCGTTATAGGTATCAATTTTCTAATGAAGGACTATTCATTCATTTTTTTAAAAAATTTTTACTAAAATTTTAACACTATATAGAAGTTTCCAAATGAAATTAAAATTAGATATGTCTAATGTGACGTGGGAATAAAGTTCTTTATTACGCAGGAATAACGAAAGGCATCATTTTCTTCTGTAAAAGCAATTGAACACGGTGTTTCTTCGGGGTTTTCAGGCAGATATTTTATTACCTCTAATTCTAATTCAATTGATTTTGTCACACGTAAATACATATCTGTTACCTTTATTTATACTCCATTCTCAATTATTTAATTCAAGATACATCTCTATCACTCTATCTTTCCCCATTTCCGCCAACTCTTTTGACATATAATCACACTTTAGAAGCTTTACTACTTCTTCGGAAAACATTGATCGTACATACTGTGTAACTTCATTTTCGTGGTCGACATGAAAGAAGCTATATGTCTTATCTTCAAAATCCTTCCTAATTTCCTCTATGGTATTAGGCCTTTGCCCTTCCGGCCTTGACCGGCCAAAAATTATGGAGTACCGCAATTGTCCACTAATGGTATGTTCCCAATCAATTGTATCAAATTCTAGTAACATGGTTTTTAGTTTAAATTTACTGGCAAACATCTATGCACATAAAAAATGTCACTAAATGGACTATTGGTTTGAACGGAAAGAGAATATTTACTAGCAAATTTCAAAACGAATTCAGCCAACGACCTATTAAGATTTTTAAACATGAACCACTCATTTCCTTTATCGTAAGCTAGCTTAAAATCCTTTTTAATATCATATGCTAAAGCCTTCAAACCAATTTTTGAATTTGAAGAGGTGACACGCCCGTACAAATTAATTCCCTTTTCCCCCGTGATATTCCCTTGCATATTATCCTTACTTTTTCTCTCATAATAGAAGGTCTCATATTCAGATGGGTGCAAGCCCATTTTCTCACATAGCACCTTTGAGTCTTCTCCAGGCAATTCATAGTTCATATCCCTTATAAAGCTATATATCTGCCCAGGACTAGAGGTACAAAACTCAGATAACTGATTAAGCTCTTTCTCAAGCTCATGTTTCTCCCTGGGAAGTTTTTCAAATAATGCGGCTCTTAAATTCTTCTTCATCCTTCAGTTTCATAATTTTAAAAAGCATAGGAAAGGCCTAACTTTAAGGCCTATTCTCTTGTGTGTGTATTAGTGTGTGAAATTTTTATTCCTAATCCATTCTTTCCTCCTTTCCTTTTTATTTTCATGTTATCGAGCCTTAACTGATACATTCCTTTTACCTTTTTTAGTGCTTCATCAGCTTTGTTTTTAGAAGGGAATTCTTTTTTCAACAGGCTCAATATTTCCTTAGAAAATAATGACTTTACATACTCTGGAATCTCATTTACATGTTTTAAGGAGATTGCATTATATGTACCACCCACTTCTTCAATCTCATTCAACAGGGCATCAACGGTTAGTTTGTGGTCCTTGGGCCTCGATTTCGCAAAAGTAATGGAGTACCTTATTTCACCAGTAATTCTATCCTCCCAATTGATTTTATCAAATTCTAGTATCATGGCTTTAATTGTTTCCTAACGTTTTCTATATATCCTTTCCCTATTGGTTAAGATAATCATAGGCTCATCCCTGTTGCTTTTGATGCAGTTTTCTTAGGCTTTGATGCTGTCAAAAGTTTATTTTGCTCCACTGCTCCCAAGTGTTTAATCCCCTCATCAATCTTCCTAGTTATATCCTTAGCAGTTTCCAACATGCCTTTAATTTTTTCATATTCAGCATAATTCACCTTCTTATGGTCATGTAAGACTAGTCCCCTATCTTTGGTAAAGGAAATAGTTACATTAAAGTGTCCTTTTAATGTTTCCACCCCATTAACTTTCACCTTTTTACCAGCTTTAAGATCCTCAATTTGCTCTTTAGTTAGCTTTACGCCTCCTAGCTCTTCCGGAACCACATATTGTTTAGCTTTTATAGATACCCCCTCCCCTGGTGTGTATTGAACAATATCTCCAGAGATCTTTTCTAATGTTTTCTCCTGTGGCTCTTCCTTTTGAATTTCCTCTTTTGGCTTATCGTTTTTCCTGAGTGATGGTAGGCTCAATTCCCTTAGAAGTTGAATAGCTTTTTCTATTTTGGTCTGTTTGTCCCAAGCATGGAAGACTACACCATTTTCCTCAGACACAGAGATGATACCATTGTATGTTCCTTTAGAAGTTTTTATACCATCTATTCGTGTAGGCTTACCGTCTTGTAAGCTTTCTCTTTGCTTCTCTGTAAGCAATACCCCTCCTATTTCCTTGCCAATAGAAATCTTTTTTAATGGTTTTATAATAGTAGTGTTGGCCTCCTTGTCAAAGCGAATCATTCCGTCCAACAAACCTTTTTTTGTTTTCATCCCCTGAAGCAAAACAGATTCTCCTGCCTTTAACCTTTTCTTCTGGTCCTCAGAAAGGACAATGCCTCCATATTCTTTTCGAATTCTTTCTTTTGCTTTGGTTATAGGAATAATATTAAAAGTAACCTGGCCATCCTTCTCGAACGCTTTGACCTTAGCTTTTTTTCCTTCTTTTTCAACGACCTCAGTTTCCAAGCCTTCGGCCAACCGTTTTTTATTTTCCTCACTAATCTTATAACCTTCAATCTTAGAAGGAATATTTTCAATGTCTATAGTATCCATGCCATTTAGATTTTAATGATTAAGCCGTTTCTTTTTCCTCTTCTTCTACCACCAAAGCATCAATAAGGCTTCTGGCTTCGTGCTTTATTTGTATATAATTCATTTCCAAAATGCCTTCAATCTCATTATCTGAGACATTTTCATTAAAGAATTTAGGCATCATATCATCTGTAACCTCTGGAGTTTTTTCAACTAAAAACTTTGCCCTGAAAAGATTTTTATTTCCTTCGGTTACTTTACCAACGAAGCAACCTAGTTTCTGCCCCATAATATAGCTTGCTGGCACCACCTCTTCCTTTTGTCTGGAGAAAGAAACCGAATCCCCGCTCTGGCTTTCGGAGGTAGAGGTCTTTTGAACGTTTGCCCGTCCAAACATTTTACCTACCTTTTCCGCTGTTTGGGTATCATTTACCATTCCAATAAATTGATTACCCAAATTACTAATAAGGACTTGGGCCTGTTCTCGACCATACATCTTTTCCATTTGTGAGAAATCCTGTACCCCTACAATAGTAGATACTTTATTACTTCTGGCAGTTGCAGGCAGATTATCTAAATTGGGAATAAACAATGTGGGTGCCTCATCTAGACAGAAGATACTCCTTCTCTTTCCCTGTTGGTTCATTTGTTTCATGGCTACGGTGGCCATCAAAGAAATTATTGGCGATACCGTGTCCTGAATAGAAGGATCATTACCCACTGTAACATATTTCGGGCTGTCCGGATTATTTATATCAAAATCGAAATCGTCACCCGAAAGTACCCAAAACAGTTCTGGAGTATCTAATTTTGATACAGGTAGCTGGACGGAAGAAACCACACCTGCCAATTGCTGTTCCGCATTTAACTTCCAGGCATCATATATGGGGAGAATCATTGCTCTCACTTCATCATCAAGTACAAGGACCTCTAAAACCTTTCTAAAATCATAAGTGATGAGAGCCACAACGTGAGGGAGTGTACAATATTGAGGAGCATTTTTCTTTAGCCACCAAGCTACCCCCTCAAAATAGGCGATAGCATTTTGTGCCCAAAAATCCTGCTTTTTTATCCACTCAGGATTCAAGTTCTTCATTACGGCTTGGCTATACTCTTTTAAAAATTGCTTGGTAGCAATATTATCAGGATGCAGGGGATTGCACCTATTAGTTTTTCTCATATCACGAAAATTGACATAGAAAAACTTTGTTCCTCCCTTTCCGTCTAATTCTGCCTTTCTAACGATTTTTGCTAGTGTTGGAAATTTAAAATCATAAACAAAGGCAGCATCTTCATCAAATGCTGATTGCCTAAGGATAGGATTAAAAAAAGTAAATGACTTTCCAGCACCTGCCCCACCTACAACTAATACCCCTTGTTGTGGCCTGGCAACATTTACATATCCTTGCTTTTTTCCCTTATTGTTAATTGGTTTCACCTTCCAATGCCAAACAGCATCCTCTAAAACTTCTTGTTCTATTTCAAGAAGTGGGAGGTCATTTTCCTCTTCGTCTTCATCCAGCCCTAACGCTTCCCTTATAAGCAAACCACCATAAGCGATATTAGCAACTCCTATGATTGATATTATCCCCCAAGGGAAAAGATATATAATAGGAAAACTACCAACTTGGCTAAAAGGGATAGGAACCACACAAAACAAAAGCATGAAAAGGAAAAATAAGCTTCCCTTCAACTTATAGTTGCTCTTTTTTAACTTATGAGCCTTTCTTTTCCGATCCAAAACTGTATAAATAATTATACAGCCGGTAAAACCTAATCGAAAGATCAGACCTTGCCACTTACCCAATTGGGGCATTATACGCTCCTCATAAAATTCAAAGGCCACTTGGAGCTCACTAAATTGTATTTCCGATAAATACAAAATATCGAAAAAGACAAGCAGTAAGCTTACTAATCCAATCATTAGTAAGCTGCCATAATTTCCTTCTGATTGTGATGACATAACAAGAATTTTTTAGTTTGAAGAATAGACTGCATAAACTGTATATCCATCATATACATTTACCGCCTTAGACCTTTTATTTTTCCCACTCTTTATTAAGGAGCCCGCCCCTGTAAGTAGCCCTCCTGTTGCGGTTCTGGCGATCCCATCCACGATAGTTCCTGCATTGGACCTAACTTTACCATCAACTTCCTCTTCAAGATCTTTTAGCTGAGGACTGTAAACCCCAAGACCTCCATCCTGATCATAGATTTCCATTTGAATTGGGGTTACCTTATTTCCAACACTTGCCTGGGTAATGTTAACTACCACTCTGGTGCTTTTAAATTCCGCATTACCATAAAGAAGAGTGTTTCTAGGAAACTGATTTCCCTGAAAAGCAAATTTATCTAAGCATCGAAATGTAACCCTACCCCCATCAATTACCTCCTGATCGTTAAATATCTTACAAACTACTCTTACATTACTACTAGCTTGAAAACTGGATTTATCCATTCGATCTCCTTTTACTTCCTTGTAACCGTAGAATCCATCCCTATTGCTTCTTCTTTTTCTCCTCTTTCTTTTGGGTTCCGGTTCCTTTTTTGGTTTTGCGGCAGGCTTGGAGGCCTTGGTAACATAAACCGTTTTGGTAATAACCTTTGGTTTTTCTTCCGCTTCTGGTTCTGGCTTCTCTTCTGGTATTACTTCTTCTTGAATAATCTCAGGTTCTTTTTCTTCTTGTTCAAAATCATCAAACAGCCCACCTATATCTATAGAACTTACTTTATCCTTATCTCCATATTCTTCCATTATGGCATCATCGTAGGCCTCCTTTTTTGTTTCTGCGACCTCTTCATCTAACATAATATAGCCATCCTCCTGTATTCCAGATGAAGCTTCATCTTTTTTATCATCAAAAAGAAAAACATTCACAAATAAAACAGCACCACCTAGACCTAATAATACAAGGATTACTAATAATCCCATTTTTTTCTTCTCGTCCATATTAATACATCCTTTGGGTTAACTTCAATAATTTCGCTTGCGATAACTTCACATTTGAAGACCTTCCCCCATTCTGCTCCCTTAAATACATTACCAATTGCTCATCTTTGGAGAAGGTAAAAAGGTCATAACCTAATATTATGGTATTAGCACTCCTTGGAGCAACATCTTCACCATTACCCAAAATTTCCGGTACTAGTAGTGCCTCCTGCTCAGCATTTCTTTTTCGCTTATTTTTACTTTCGATGCTCATGGTAATCATATCAATTGGATATCGAATATTGGTGTTATTCACCAGGTTCACCCGAAAGTATATTTTTTCATCGCTGGCCACTATGTTGTCAATTACTACTGAAAGGCTTCCTATCCTTCCTATTTCACATGTTGGCTGCATATTCATGAGCTTTTTTTCTAGCTCACTTACCTCCTTCTCTACTGGAGAAGCAGGTAAGGCAGTACTAGCTACCGTTGGCTTTTGTATAACATTATCCACTACCTGCTTCTTAACGATTGGCTTTTCCCCCTTAAATTCATAGTACTTGTGTGGTTTCTTTGAAAACTCAATCATCCCAATCACAATTAAGGAACCGTCCTTAGTTTCTAAGAAAATAGAACTTGGTTCAAGGTCATATTCGGGATCAAAGTCTTCACTAACCTTGGCAGCTAGCTTTATGGTAGTTTCTCCAGATAGGGAATCATCTACAATGTCATAAAATATGTCTGAAGACCCTATATCGAAGGTCTTTTTCACGCCCCCAGGAACCCGTATAAGAGAAGTTGTATTAATCCCCACTGTAAAGGTTGTGTCACTAATTATCTTTTGAGCCTTTAGGCCACCTAAAAGGGAAAATAGAATAAGGCTTAATAGAATCTTTTTCATCGTCTTTATCGTCTTTTGAGGTCTTTTATTTTTACATCTAAATTATCTATCAATAATCCAAAAGGGTTCTCTCTTCCCCTTCCGGTTTCACTTACTGTACAAGAAAGTCTTAATTGTTTTTTGACGCTTCGGCCCTTACTGTCGGAGAAAATTTGAGTTCCATATGCCCGAACCCTATAGGGGTAAGACTTCATATCTGTCTTGATGGAGTCCAAAAAAGCAACGCAGGTAACATTTGTTTGCTTTAGCTTATCCCTGTACTTCTCTGCAATTCGTTGTTTTCTTAACTCTTTACCTTGACTCCCTATCAATTGTAATGCAGCTTCTTCATTTTGATCATAGGTAAATTGATCAAATGAAAAGAACAACCTGGTAAATGAAGCAATATGGTTTTCAACCTCAAATACTCGATATGGATTACTCTTGCCTTCTGTTGCTGTTGCCTGTCCCGAAAAAGATTTCCCTATAATGTAAATCTGGTCTTTCAGTTTAGCAATAGTTACAAATGCGACGCCGTTTGAAATTATCAACCCTGCAACCAGCGCAAAGCTGATATTTCGTAAAGCATTAATATTATTCCTTTTGTTTTTTAGGTATTCCATTGTAATATTTTTAAGTCATGTCTCCAACAACATCCCCTTTACCATCTCCTTTGTTTTTATTGAAAAGTTTCCAAAGACCTGTTCCACCTGCCTTACTAGCCATCTTTGCTATTGCTGCTGCATATGGAATAGCAACTTGCATGGCTCTATCCACAGATGCACCAAAAGCAGATCCTGTTAAAGTTTTACATATTTCCGGAACTGTTATATAGGCAAAACCAAAAGCCAGGAAGAATATCATAGATATCCAGGAGTTAATATCTGTAGAGCCAAAAAGCTCTGCTTGATACATAGTTAGGTAATCCATTAGGTTAATAATTGCTCTCCACAGATAGATTGCAATAAATGTCTTTAGCCAATCAACTCCTGAACTTTCATAGCCAGGTACCGCACTTAGAACAATAGCAAAGGGTCCAATCAAATAGAATATTGGCAATAGCACCGACCGAATTCCTAACAGCAAAAGTTTTATGATCGATCCAATGCTAAAAGAAAACCAAGCAAAGGTTTCAGCAATCCATTCATTAATTTGACCTTTAAAGTCAAATGTTCCAGCATTTCCATCCACTCCCATTTCAGCCTTTACCTTCCTTCCCGCTTCATCTAACTCTTCTTCAATATAATTATTAGAATCAACCGTACTGAAACCAAGTTCAGAATCAATATTTTCCACATCCACGGCTTCAGTGATCCTCCTTTGAATCAGCTCCTCTCTGATTTTGCCAAGATCATATCTCCACTCAGAAGGTGGTTTATTTTCATATCGAAGGTTAGTAGCCTCAATTGCATAATCTAATATAGAAGTTACAATAGGCATCAATAAGGTGTAACACAATAAAATAATACTTACTGTGCCTAGTCGAAAAATGGTATCCCTCCATGTGCCTTTCTCTTGCATCACCACCCTATAAAAGGTATAGGCAAAAGAAAGTATTCCAATTATTGCCATCAGACCTCTAGCCAACCATGCCAGCTTGTCGGCCCCTTCCACCAGTACACTATTACTTAGTATATCGTCATTTATAGCAGCATCAAGAAATTCCTTGATAACCTCTTTTCCTGTTGGTTTATAATTACTTCCTGGCATATTCTTAAATTTGATCTATTGTGTTAAGTGCTTCAGCTAGTTGCTTATAGCCCCTTGCCCTTCTGTCTTGCTTATCCAGATACCTATTAAGCGCTCCCAAGGTGCTATTAGCCTTATCAATATCTTTCACCAGATTGTCCACCATCTGTAATCTTGTTCCCTGATCGGTCCTCAACTCACTTGATAAGAGAAGTTGATAAATAGTGTTGCTCTGTGAAAGCAAGGAAGATGTCTGATAGAGTAAATTACGCATTGCCCTAATCTGGGACCTACTTAAACCATCTTCCCTATATGAGCTCTTAATTCGTATCCAGGCACGTATTACCCTTTTTTCAGTTTCTATGAGACGTAAAAGGGCCACTACTACTCTTTCATCTTTTTTTATAGTTGAAAGATCCTTTAGTGCTTTTTCAGCTTTGTCGGCTAACTTCCAAAACTTACTATTCCCTTCCAACTGCTGCTTTGCAATAACCACGTCCTCTGCTGCCGATGCTGTTGAAGCAATATCCTTCCCCAATTGCGCTTTTGTAGTTGCTGTAAGGTCAATCAAATAAGGGACTAAAGCTGCTGCATCAAACTGGGCAAAGCACTGCCTCCCACCTAGGGAAAAAGCTAGAAAACTAACTATTAGTATTATCTTTTTCATACTGGATTTTTTATATTCGCTGCAAAATTGTCAATGGCATATTCAAGGTTACCTCCAAACTTATTTTCGGCATCCGCTTGAATAGCGTCTACTTCCTCTTTCTTGGTAGTAAATACCCCTACTGCCTCAGGAGATACCTGCACCCTAAAAATCTTAGTGTAATAGGGAGTCCTTATAAACACTTCCTTATGGGTTTTGGAGGAGTTATCAATGCTGGCCAACTCAGCCACCTCATGATCGGTAAGCCCTAAAATTCTTTGGGCTGATTCTCTTCTGTTTTCATCAGAATGTTCCAATAAGAAAAGGGTCTCTACATTTCGTATTATTGCTTTCCCTATCGGTGAATTCTCCAAGTCTTCTGCTGCTTGAGTGATCACAATAGTTTCTCCGTTATGCTTACGGCAAGTTCTAAACATAAATTCTATAAATTCCCCCATGGCTCCAGTCATACTAGCCCAAGCCTCATCCAATACCATAGTGGTTCTATAACCCTTCCCCTTCATCATCTTTTGAATCACGGTGTTAATAATTACAAGAGTTAATACAGGGTATAATAACTCATGGTCTTTCACTTTCCCCAACTCAAAGACTAGAAAACGCTCGTCATTAAATGTATCTCTCTCCTGTTTATCTGAGAACAGGGAAGCATAAGAACCACCCTTTGTAAATGCTCCAAGAACCAATAGGAAGGACTCAAAATCAAATTTTGGACTGAATTTGGAAGAATTTGATTTTACATAATCGTAGAATCTGTGGAAGGTTCCCACTTCAGAAACTGCTTTCTCTGAATAATAAGCTTCAATTAGTTGATTTATTACCACAGATTGCTCATTATTTAGTTTCTTATCACTTCCAAGCCAAAGAATTGACAAAAGAGTCCTGATATAAGTTTTGTTGTCCTCTGTCAATTCTTCAAAACCAAATGGATTAATAGAGTCAAGTTGATTGATGTCGAATTCCCGATATTCTCCGCCTTGGATATGACACAAACGTTTATAGCTATTTCCAATATCTAGAATTATACAATGGTGCCCCGTGTGATAATAATTATATAGAATATGGTTATTCAGAAAAGACTTTCCTCCCCCTGATCCCCCAACTACCAGCCGGTTTTTATTATTTAACCTATCTGACCACAGATTTAATAAATTGGGAAGACCTCTTCTATCGCAAAGAGTAAGCCCTAGCTTGTCCGTTCGGTAATGCCCCTCACTAGCCAAAAAGGTAGCAGCGTTTTGCAATGGAAGTGAACGCATACGGTAACAATCTGATGCCGCCCCTGGGCATAGGGAGAAAAGTAATCCAAAAGCATCAGAGCGAGATTCTTGAAATGGAATAGCGTTTTCTACCATTCTAAAGGCAGATTCACAAACTGAAAGATTTTTATCTAATTGTGCTTTAGAATCAGCCCACACCTGCATTCCGACATAATATCGCACTAACCCCATTCCATGGTTTTCTACCTCATCCATTTGCACTTTCATTTTTTTGGTCGTAGTCAAATTATCCTTCGAGGCAGCCATTAGTTGAAGTCTCCTATTGCCTTTTATCCTTTTCATTTCATCTTCCTGGTCAGGCACGTAAAAGAGTTGATGCAAAACATGAGGCACAGCCAGCCCAATAGAGAGCGGGAATAGAGAGCTCACAGACAATTCATCAGAGCGCACCATAAAAGGAGAGGATAGTAGCGTTCTTCCCTCAGCTTTTCTTGAACTGTATGCAGTCTCCCCTTCTTCAATAAGGCTTATAAATGCTGTATTCTTTCTTCCTACCTTCAAATAATCCTCAATCAGTTCAATTGCTGGAAGGGATTTCGACTTTTCATTCCAATCTCCAGTAAAGTATTTTTTAAGCAATGTAATTACCTCATCCTCGCTGCACTTTTCAAGCTTAAAAAGGCCAGAACCATTCATAATAGCCTCAAGCTTTAAAACAGCATCTAGTAATCTATTCAAATACTTTTGATAGTTCTTATATCCGTTTTTAAATGATTTAAAGAAACTTGAAGATGCAGGGTGATTTTCTTTCTCTTGAACAGAATATGATAGCATTATATAGCACTCATGGCCGTAAAATTGCATACCATAGAAGTGATCCTCCATGGAACGATCTATATAATTTAGGTCCTCCCCTCCCCTATCGGTTAGCCCATATTTATTGGGGATAATACTATCCAACTTATGCAGGGTAATTCCCTTTGGTAGAGCTGAGAGAATGGATAGCCACAAAGGGTATACCTTTTGATCTAGGTCTGTATTTGACAGTGTAAACACTTCTGGCAATGACAAACGAAAAAATCCGGTAACGTCCCCACCCTTTGAAACGGAGAATGCTACACCATTCACAGATTCGACTGCATCAATTGGAATATAATCTTTAAGATTTGCTGTTCTCATTTTTTAGCTTAAAATTTTCCTTTGTCCAAAAATTCTCCTCATAGATCATTACATCCTTCCCTTTAATTTTTTCCAACACAAAAGAGTTAATTTGATAAGGTACCTTTGAGTTCCTTTTTAGCATATCAATTATTATGGGTAGAGCTACGAACAATGATATTCCACTACCCACTCCCCAATGCACTTGAAAAATAAATTTTGCTATTAAGGAGAATCCCATAGCCAAAACACCTACAAAAGGAGAAAGAAAAATGAATCCTTTAAGGTGAAGGCCACCAGCCAATTCTGGCTGATGGTTTAGTAATTTAGGATTGTTAATCTCCATCTTTTAGAATTCAATAAAACTTCTAATAATTGTATCTCCCAAAAACCAGATTACCAGAGATGTACAGGTTTGCAGAAGAGATTTCTTTGCTTCTCTCTCTTCATGATTATTGTACTTAATAAATACCTGAACAAGACCATAAAGGGCATAAACACCACAAACAACCCCCAACAACATTCTTAAATTATCATAAAGCCCTGACATCCTGCTTTCCATCTCCCCAAAATCTTGGGCCCAGGTATTTGAAATGGTCAACATTAATAAACCTATAGTTGCAAAAATCTTCTTGTTAGTTGATTTTGATAGATTTTTCATAAGTATTAAATATTTAGTTGTGTGTTAAAAAATTTCCTCCATTGACATTTCATCGTCCTCAAATAACTGCTCGGCAATTTCATTTTGTGCTTCCTTCTCAACCCCATCTCTTAGGGACAATTCTTTAAATTCTTTTTCAATCTGCTGTATTACCCCTTTTAGGGTACTTAGTTCTTCTTCCAGCTTTTCCTTTTCATGAAGGAGCTGTGATTCTTTATCGGTTGCCTCTCCTTTTTTTCGAATTATTTCAGAAATAACCTGCTGTTGCTTTTGAAACCTGGCCTCCATATCCCTTCCCCTATCCTTTACATTACTTTCCGTATAGCTAACTTTAGGTGTACTATGAGGAGTATTATTAGTGACTTTCTTAGCCTCACTATTTTCCTGGCTCCTTGCTTTTTTTCCCTTAAGGGTGCCTGGCAAAAGCAAATAAACAGCAGCCAAAGAAAGGACAGCGAAATAGACGATATATAACCAGTAGTTTCCCATTATTTACTTTTTGCTGAAATCAAATTGAACCTTTTTAGTGCCTTTATTCAGTACCAGTGGGGCCTTAAATTCATTTCCTGTCTTTTTCGAAATAAATCCAGAGATCGGCCTTGTCTTCCCCTTTGTTATAAGGTCCCGAATAACCGATTCTGAAAGCTTCTTTCCTGATACCTCTTTCCAAATCACAACCCCACACTCACATGAAATTCCCTTTGGCCCATCTCTCATTTCCTTCTTGCAACAAGGGCAACTAATCTTATCTTCTTTTACCTGGATTTGGCCTCCCACTTCTTTTAGCTGGGCAGTTAGATTATTTGTAGCCTTCTTTACTTCACTTAGGAACTGGTTATAAGGCATCTCCCCTGCCTCTACCTCCTTTAGATTTGTTTCCCACTTAGCCGTCATGATAGGGGAAGCTATATCTAACTTCTCCAGTTTTCTAAATACAGTAATGCCTAACTCTGTAGGCATAAGCGTTTTCTTTTCCCTTTTCACATAGACCCTTTTTATAAGGATTTCAATTATTCCCGCTCTGGTTGCTGGTGTTCCAATACCTGCCCCTTTTATGCTCTTGGCAAGCTCTTTCTCCTCAATTTCCTTCCCTGCTGTTTCCATCTCTTTAAGCAAGGAACTTTCCGAATGCAAAGGTTTTGGTTTTGTTTGCTTTTGCTCAGAAGCAGCTTTTACAACCTTCCTCTCATCACCCTTATCCAGCACTGGCAACTCCTGCTCTTTCTCCTTTTTTGAAGATTTTAACACCTCTCTCCATCCCTGTTGCTTTATTACTGTTCCCTTTGCCACGAAGCAATGTCCAACAATATCAAATTCATATTTGGTGGTTTGCTTAATGCACTCTGGTAGAAATGTAGCATAGAACCTATCTACAATAAGGCTGTATACTTTGCCTAATGCGTCTGAAAGTCCTTCAGCCTTAGTACCTGTTGGAATGATTGCATGGTGATCAGTAACTTTCTTATCATTGAAAACCTTATTGCCTGAAATGGTAATATTATGTTTAACCTGATAAATATTAAGCCCTGGAAGAATTTCACCCACCATTCCTATCATATCATTAGACAGATAACAACTATCTGTACGAGGGTAGGTAACCACTTTATGCTTTTCATACAGCTCTTGCGTATAGGAAAGGGTTTCTTGTGCAGAAAATCCGTATTTCTGATTGGCTGCACGCTGTAGGGTGGTAAGGTCGTAAGGCAATGGAGACTTCTCTTTAATCTCTTTTACCTCTTTCTCCTTACAAGTGGCCACTTTCCCATTAACCAAATTGGCCAGCTCTTCTGCTTCTTGCTTTACCTTAAATTGCCCTGAGTGAGCAGCAATTATATCACCTTCCAACACAGCACCTACCTTATAATATTTTTCAGGTTTAAAGTTGACAAACTGATGATGACGATTGACGATAAAACCAAGAACAGGAGTTTGCACCCTTCCTACGCTTAAGGCTTTTTTACTTCCTGAAGTTAAAGTAAGGCTCCTTGTTGCATTCATCCCTATTAGCCAATCTGCCTCACTTCTAGCCTTTGCAGAGTAATACAAATTATCGTATTCATTTCCCTGGCTTAAATTGTCAAAGCCTCCCTTTATTGCCTGATCGGTAAGAGATGATATCCATAGCCTTTTAAAAGGCTTTCGACATCCGGATAAAGTATAGATATAGCGAAAAATCAACTCTCCCTCCCTTCCTGCATCCGTAGCACAAATGATCTCATCCGCTTTACCAAAAAGCTCCTTTACTACCTTAAACTGGCTACTTCCCTCCTTATTTACCTGTAATTTAAATTGTTCAGGAATCATGGGAAGGTCTTCGAGTACCCACTTTTCAAATCCATAAGCGGCAGGAGCCTGAAGCGTAACCAGATGGCCAAAAGCCCAGGTCACGGCGTAACCATTACCTTCTAAGAAGCCATTCTTTTTGTTATTTGCTCCCAATATCTTTGCAATATCACGGGCAACACTGGGTTTTTCAGCCAAAACACACAACATAGTCCTTTTTGTTTTTAGTGGTTAATACTTTTTTTTTGTTCTCAAGCACCTGGTTCCAATCCTTTGCGTTGTGAGGAATATCCAATTCCACATTAGCAACTTTCTTCTCGATTAATTTTTCACACATATATCTTAGCATGTGCTGAGTAGCTGGAAATGATACTAAGCTATCTTCACCCTGCTTTTTTCTACAGATATAGTATTTTTTGTCCTTAGCTATTTTCTTACCAAGCGCATTTTTTATTTGATTATTTTTAGAAATGAATTCCTCACTTAATCCACTTACCACTTGTTCAGGCATAAGCATTTTTACCCTATCTTTCCCTATGGTTGTCGGCCAACCCTTACACCCATTAATTACCTTAAGAGCCATGCCATAACCTGCTATATCATTGTCGGAGGCCATGATAATTTTTGCTCCTGACTGCTTTTGCTCCTCCTTAAGCCTTTCAATATGCTTGCTTGTAATACTTCCATGGGTCGCCTTATACCAGGCTCCAGTTGGATTTTTTAATTCATGGTAGGATAAATGATCAATAGGGCTCTCCCCTACTATAATGTTTTTTACTACTTTGGGCTTATTGGATTCCCACATACAATGTTCCCTATCGGAGCCACTAGCAAGCCTTTTTCCTTCTGCCTTCGAAACCCTAAAATCGAGTCCTCCAACCTCTCCCTTACTGTCAAAAAGTGGGAATGTTATATTCGTCTGATTTTTATATTTTGTATTTAATATCTTTCCCCTGAAGGTTTCATCTTCAAGGGTATCTTGGGTGATTTTTCTATCCTTTAGAACCTGAAAGTCTTTCCCATCTTGAAGATTATAGCGACTGATTTTAAACTCTTTCTTTTGGGGCTTAAAAACTTCAATTTCAACTGCCCCAGGATTAAAAGAGTTTAATACCGTTTCCACTTGAAACATTTCCTTTTGCTTAATGTAAGCAGGAATTTCAATGCTAGTATTAAAGCTATCCAACCTTTTTTTTACAAAGCTGATAACATCTCCTTTGTCGGTATCGTCACCAGGATTAAAGTATGTATATACAGCATCATTTTTGCGAGATACCACTAGCCTTTCATGTTCATTGCGTATTACAACGTGCTTTCCTGAAGATTTCTTCTTATCCACAGCGTAGCCTATGCTAGCAGCGAGGTCCACAATACTGATTTCTCTTTTATAAGTCTCGAAGGAATTCATAAGTAAAAAATTTTTGGTTTACTATCTTCGTCTTCGTCTTCTATTCTTTCTCTGATTTACCTTATATTTAAACCTTTTTCTATTCACACCATTTGACAAAAACCTCAGGGCCACATATGCCTCCAATTGCCTATTTAGCTCACCATGCCCCGTCCATAAAAAGCGTTGACCTGCTCCAATTGCTAGGGCAATCCTTGCTGAGGTATAACTTTCTAATTCTGCTCCTAGCGCTCCGCCAAAGCTGCCTATAGTCTTGGGTTTAAGTTCTTCTAAGGGAGTCAAGTTCACCACTTTTTGATAGGGTATTACTAGAGGAGCACCATAAACATTCAAATAGGCAGTCTTGAAATTATAGACAGTATAGTAATTGTTTATCCGAATGCTTGCACGGTGAATTTGGGTGTTAGACTCGGAATGTCTAAGAAATGAATATTCTACGGCAGGCTCCAGAGCATAGAAGGAAGTAAGAAAGGTCCTATAACCAAATGATCCCCCTGCTCCATTAGGCATATAATACCCCGTGGCACCAAAACCTTTAAGGCCTTGGAGTCTAACTTGGGCATTGCTAATAGAACAAACAAAAATTAAAAGCGAAAAACCTAATATAAACTTCTTCATCTTACTTTACACTTATAAATTCTGAATACATTGCTGAAGGTGTTCCCTCGTTGTCCTCTACAATAAGCCCTACATTATAATCCCCCACTTCACTAAATTTAAAGTTGATATCTGGAGAATAGGCTTCGATTGTTTGTCCAGCTATAAGGAAAGTATACTTCATTACTTTTCCTCCAAATCGCTCATCTCCATCATAGCTATTAGAGGCATCGAACTTATATAATAGATGATTCAATTTTTCGCTTTCAAAGCTTGCGGTAGGACCAACATTACCAAAAACAATTAAATTAAGCTCTAACTGATCCATTTCCCCGAAAGCATCTTCAGCCTGCAACACGATGTTGTGTTGCCCCTCTATATATGGGTGATAGAATAGTGTTCTTTGCTCTCCTGGAATAAGTTCTAATTCTTGGTCTATGACTTGGTTTCCTTCCACTAAGAACCCTGATTGATATACCAGGTCCCGAAGCCTTACTGAGTTTAGGTTTCCCGAGAAGTCTTCAACCGTAATGGTAAATTGAAATCCCTGCTGAATTTTTACAGAATCGCTTAGTTGCTTAACTAACTGAAATTCTTCAACAAGTTCACTATCCCCTTCTTCCTCCTGCTGTTCAGAAGAATTCTCTTCTGAATCAATAACATCCATGTCTGTTACTAGAAAGATTTCAGGCTTTTGATTCATTCTCTCTATATACTCATCAGAATTGTCGCATGAAGCCAACAAGGCAAGCGTAAAAATTGGTAATAGATAATAACGTTTCATTTGTTCAAGATTGAAAGTGGTTTTGGGTGAGCCTAAGCCCACCCAGTTTTTTAATTCATTACTTTTATGACATCGACTGTTCCTTGGATCGCACCCACCGGCAGTTTCTCAACCATAATGATCAAAAATCCTGTAGGGAATCCTTCGGTATCAATGCCTACCTCATTTTCCCCCATAGAGAGGGAAACCCTTTCCTCCTTCAGCCTTTCATTGAATATGGTATATACCCTTATAATTGCCTCCCTGTCCACTGTTGTTGGAATACTCAATGTCAGATTCCTGGACGAGGAAATAGGATTTGGATATGCGGAAGTTTTCATCGCACTTTCGTCAAACCCTTCGGTATTGTCGGCATAGGATATGTTGTCCTCCGGATCTAGAGTTACTGTGAATTTCTTCTCAGTATCATTTACGCTGACTTCTTCCTTTACAACATTAACACAGCCATTGGACTCCACGGTAAGGCTAACTTCAAAATCTGAAGTAGGAGAATTATAGGTAATAAATGGGTCCTTCTCCGTTGACGTAATACCATTGCCAAAATCCCAGAAATAGGAATCAGCTTCAATATCGGTTCTAAACTGAACGATATCACCAGCCACTATGCTAGAAGGTAGATTTATGCCTCCCTCCGGAGTGTAAGAGGAAACAGTAAGAGAACTATTTTCTGATTCACAGCCAATTCTATTGTATGCGATTACATGATATTGCTTTGCCTCTGAAACAATTGAAACTTGTGTGGATCTTCCCTCTCCTATTTCATTACCTCTTTCATCAAACCATTTATAGGTGTATTGGGAGTTATAATTTTGCATGGTCAAAGTGACTTGCTCACCTAAACAAGAAGTAATATCCTCAACATCTGGTTTTTCGGCCACATCCAAAATTTCGATACCCGCGCTTAGGCTTGTAATGCAACCATTAACAGTAACATAAGTGTATGTTAGGCTATGGCTTCCAATTCCTGCTTCAGTTGTCTCTAATTGCTTATTAGAAACCCCATCTCCTGACCATTCACCACCTGTAAATCCAGCACTTTCAAATTGAGTCAAGTCGATTATATTATCAGAAATACACACTTCCCCTAAAGGTTCAATTGTTAAATTTGGCAATTGGTACAATTCAATTGTAACTGTTTTTGTTGTTACACAACCGTTATTATTTGTAACTGTATAGGAAATGTCCACCTCTGTTGTGCCTTGCGAAACCAAAGTAGGTTTAAAGGTAGTTCCGATCACTCCATTCCCATCAAACTTTCCATCCTGAACGTCAACCAAACCTCTTAGGTCTATTCCATTTTCGTCATTAGCACATATCGAAGTTCCGCTAAATGTGAAATCCGGAAGCGGATGAACAGTTGCCATGACTTCAGTCAAGGTAGAAGAAGCACAACCCGCAGCACTTACCGCAGCAACAGCATAATTTGTCGTTTGACTAATATTAACTGTTAATTGGGAATTAACCTCACCTAGAATTTCTATGTAATTACCTCCTTCAACTCTAAACCACTGATAAGAATCAGCATTACTACTACTTACAGCAAGCATTACATCACCTGGACCACAAATGGAAAAATCCTCATCATCACCCAAAGCCACCGGTGCAAATGGTTCAAAGTTCACCAATATATCTCCTGTTGTGCTTGTAATACAACCCTCATCAGTAACATAGGTATAGGTTAATGTATGGATTCCGGAATTTGCCTGTCTTGGATCAATCTGGTTTGTCCCTGGGGTTATCCCTAAGCCAGACCATTCTCCATCTGGGTTACCACCTTCAAATTGAGTAAGATCAACTAACCCACCATTGAAACAAACTTCACCCAGATTATCAATAATAAGATTTGGAACTTGATAGAAGTTAATAGTAACCGTTTTTTCGGTAGTACAGCCCGTATTATTATCCTTTAATGAATAAGTGACATCTGTACTTGTTACACCTTCGCCTAACAACGAAGGAACTAACCTGTAACCAGCTAACACGGCCTCACCCTGGAAGTCACCGCCCTGTACATCTACCAGGCTCCTTAAATCGAACTCTGTATCTGATTTACAAAGCGTTGTAGTTGCGAGGTTAAAGTCTGGTAAATCCGTAGCGCTAATTTGAATATCGGTAATAGATGAAGATCCACAACCATCTGCCGAAACTGACTGAACACCAATTATAACGCTATTCTCTTGTATATCCACTGTTTCCGTAGCTGTACTAAGTCCTGGCAGCAGTTCATAATCAGCACCATTTTTCTTATACCACCGATAACTTGCCGCTTTTCCATCCGGAGAGGTAACAGAAATCTCAATTTCACCAAATCCACATCTAAAATATTGTGGTAAGGTAGAAAGCGGTTGGGCTGGAGGGTCCATAATAAATACTGTAGCGGTGGCAGTATTTTCACAGCTATTACCATCGGTAAATAAATAAGTCAAGGTATAGCTTTGACCAGTGGTAAGGGACTGAGGATCAAACTCATTGTTTCCATTAGTGCCTGGACCTGACCATTCACCGCCTGTAGTTTCCCCCTCAAATTGGGTCAGGTCTAACAAATCACCATCCGCACACTGATCTGGAATAGCTGAGAGGCTAATTACTGGTAAAGGATTCACTGTTCCTGTTACTTCTGTTCTATCTGAACTAACACAACCAGACG
>NZ_SMMB01000521.1 GCF_009711365.1 Xanthovirga aplysinae
GCAATTTGTTTCGTCTTTACAATTATCACATCTTTCATAGTAATTGAGGCTCACACACGGAAGCAAAGCAATTGGGCCATTAAAAATTCGAATAATTCCAGCCAAAGAAACGTCTTCAGGAGATCTAAGCAGATAGTAACCTCCTCCCTTTCCTTTCTTACTTCCTAAATAGCCATTCTTTTTCAATTCCAGCAGGATACTTTCCAGAAACTTTTTGGAAATATTTTCTTGCTTTGAAATATCACTAATTAAAACTGGGCCTTCTCCATAGTTTTTAGCTAAATACTTTAATGCATGAAGGGCATACTGTGTTTTTTTGGAAAGCATAAAAATTTCTAAGATTTAGAATTATAAGCAAAATTACAAAATTTTCTCCTTTTTCTCAATTGGAAATACTTTCCCACTTATTTTTCAGCTGCTGGTATTTCTCCATATCACTTTGATACAAAGATCTTTCATTCTGAGAAAACACTTCAAATGGTACTGAAGCTATTGCATCGTCAAAAAAGGGACTATCATAACGATGCAAATGAATATTTGGTACTACAGTCTTTCTTTCGATGGCCGAAAGTAGCTGATCCTGATAATAGTAATGTTTACTTTCGCTAATACAAATCGAACTTTTACGATTGCAATTGTTTGTTACCCTATACTCGTAGGCATAAATAAGATTAGTTTCACTGAGGAAATACTTTTGAATGCTAGAACCAAAACTGGAAGATGCGCTTTCCTCCAACATTACCAAACGGTTGTTCTTGAACCATACTCTAGTTTTACCCCTCAAATCTCCCAGAACCCACTCAACTTTATCTCTGATAGCATTTTCATCAGATTCCAAATTAATAACGGCCTGGTCAATAGATGTAATCTGATCATCAATTGTTTCAGCACTAATGCGGTTTGTAGGATCCTCTAAAAAAAGGTCGTTACAGGAGACAGATAGCAGTAAATAAAGCAACAGACTAACTGCAGTTTTCAATTTATTCATGTGGGAATGGAAAACCTAATTATTACAAAAACCAGGAAAGCGGTCTATTTTTAGGGATAACATAAAGCGGTGGTTTGTAATTCCCGTAAATTTGGAATAATGAAGAATAAAAAGTTTTACTAAACTTTAAAAATACTCCTATAGTAATTAAAAAAATCAAAAGGATGCCAAATCCGTAAAGTCGCATAAAACAAGCCTCTGTTATCATCTTTTTTGCTATTAAAAGCCACCAAACATTGTCCTCCATCCCTGGCGGACAAGGCCCAATAATTGAAATATCCAGCTACAGAACTTGCTTTTCCATTTTCCTCCTTATGAAGCAAAACAACATTTTGATTGGCAATCAACAAACTATAGGCATTAGCTTCGGCAAGGACAAAATCATCATTAACCTCTGCAAAATCTCCAGTTTTGATAAAACTTCCATTAGGATACACCAGATTGGCAGGCCCCAACCCCATTTCCATTTCACCAGCAACATTTAAAACTTGAACAATGGCATCCCCAGGCATAATTACTTTTTTTTGTGGGACAAAAGAAGATTGACCGGAGGTAGAAATCAAGTACTCCCTATATCGAAGGTGCAAAGGAAGTTTTCTTATACCTTCCCATTCATTTTTCTCCTCTGCAATCTGTTGAGATGAAAGCTCCTCCCCTAAAAAAGATAATCCATTAGATTCTTGGATCAATTTCTCAAAATCCATTCTATATGTAGCATAAACCGATTGGGCGTACAGGATTTTATTCATTTCATCATAAATAACAGGCCAACACAAAAAGAGGCTATCTATCTAACCTTGAAAAAATCCCTTTGTTTTTAAAAGTTAAAGTAATCTTAAGCAATAGAAAGAACTCCCATGTGGAACTCCCTCCATAGGAGGATTGAAAAATAGGCATGAGGTTCCTTACAGCCCCATTATTCAGTTTTTTCAATAGTTATTATATATTAAAAATTCCAATATTGAATCTACAAAAGTTAAATTATAGTAACTCAAGCATAAGACTATTCATAATCCCAGAATCACCTCTTGAAACTAAAAGAGCGCCAAACGCCTTAACGATTTTTCAAAACAACTTTTTCTACCCTGTTGT
>NZ_SMMB01000611.1 GCF_009711365.1 Xanthovirga aplysinae
CAATTAATAATTCATACCCCGACCGTAAAAAGGGAAAAAAGTGATTGTTGTTGAATGCCATAGAATCCACCTTTTGTAAGATAGGGATAGATTTTTCAAGATTTCCTTGCTCAAAGAATATTAAACCCCGGAATAAGTAGGACCTTATAAAGTTTCCCTCGTTAAGCTTTATTTTAGGTTTTAATTTTTGGAGTTTATTTAAACTATCTAAAGCAGAATTATATTCTTTATTGTAGTAATGAATTATGGCTGTTGATAAAAGAAGAGGACTATATAATGTAGAATCTTTCGATTGTAAAGAAAGTTTTATAGCCCTTTTATTAATAAACATTGCAGAATCATAATTTTTGTTGGCATTATAAGAATCACCTAAAGCAAATAGTGTTTTTATGTAAAATCCTTCATATTTTTTATCTTCTTTAAATTTGTTAAAAAAGTAGTTTTCTGTAGATTTTAATAAATTTAAGTTTTCCTCTTTATCACCAATGCTTTTCTTCAAATAAGCGATATAATATTTTATTTTAAATTGTTGATCTCTATTTTTATTTTCATTTGCATAGAAATTAGCCTGTACTAATTCATCCATTGATTCCTTATATTTGTCTTTTCCTGCTAGATACCAACCTTTTAGAAGGTGAGCTTTAGCCGGATAATTAAGATCCTTTATTCCCTTTGTGATCTCAATAATACTATCTGCATATATTAATGCTTTTGTTCGTTCTGAAATTGAAGCCAGCATATAGTACCCATCTGCTTGTTTTATTACATCCTTAACTGCCTTAGCCTTTAGAAGAAAAGCCTCAGCATAAATTTTCGCCTTAACAGAATCTTTAAAACAAGTATTATAACTTTCTAAAAGTTCTTGATAACTATTCTGACTTAGTTTTTTTTTTAATATTTTCGATTCTTTCTGTGCAAGGGATTTTCCAAAAAAGTTAAAGCTAAAAAAGACAAAAGTAAGGATTAAGAATTTTTTCATTCTATACTAATCTGTGATTATATCGAAAAATCAATAGTATTTAAAAATTAAATACAAATAAAAGGAAAAAATATTCCAAAAAAACTTGCAAATATTTGAGGTATTTTAGGAAATAAAAAGTCTCCAAATTCTAGCGAATATAATTATTTTTCCTTTTATTTTAGTGGAAGGTGTAATAGAAATTTTTTTCCTTTTGTTACCTTAATAATGCTATCGGCATATATTAATGCCTTTGTTCTTTCTGAAATGGAGGCCAACATATAGTAACCTTCCACTTATTTAATTACATCATTATTCTTCTTTGCTGTTAGGAGAAAAGCCTTACTATTGACAAAGTCTTTAAAATATGTAATATAACCTTCAGAAAATTCTTTGTAACTTTTTTGACTTAAGACTTAATCTATAAATTTGGTCGCTTCTTGAGCATAAGCTTTATGGAAAAAGTTAAAGATTAAAAAAAACAAGAAAAACCATATATAAGGGTTTTTTCATTTTTTACGGTTATACGTTTGTTAAAAAAAGCTCAAAAATAAAGGAATATAAGCCTAAAATATAATGTAAATATTTAATCCGGAAAGAACAAAAATCTGTAAAGTTTTCGCGTTTTGGTATAAAAAAGAGGGAAGCATAAAATTGTTGCAACTTCAATAGGCCTTACTTCCGCTATCCTGATTTTGGGATTGATCTTGTATTCAACTGAATTTTTTGCCGATATGATTCCAAAACTGATTGGTTTTGGCCTTTTTAAATGGTTCTAAAACTGTATATAAAATATCTTTATGTTTAACTTAGAGGCAATACCCCAATATCTATACCCTAAATTGATCAAAAGTGATCTAGGCATTAATCTGTATAGCTCTTATTTTGTAAAAATGGAAGGAATTTTAGGTTCCCCACACCATTTTGCCATACGGTTGTATTTACCTCCTAAGCCTTTAAAAGTATCCCACCCAGAATCAACCGTTGTAATAGATTTGGCCAATAGATCATTTCCCCCTGAAACCCTCTCCATAAACTTTTTTAAGTTGTTCATTGCTGGAAGGATTTTTAACAAAATCAGGGTCATTCTCATATTCAATGATAGCGAATGCTCCTTCCAAATCTTTTGACTCTACATGTGCCTGACTAGAAGGTGGCATTAGCTGGCCTAACTACCTGTTTTCATGAATTCAGACTTATTACTAAGAACTAATAATAAGCAGCTGCAAGAAATAGCTTCTGGTTAATATATAAAAGTATTTTTTATTCCACTTCCGTAAAAAATAGAACAAAAAAAAGAATTTAATTCTCCATGATATTTAGAGTTCATAACAATCTTTTTTCATGAATCCAGACTTATATGGCATTAACAAATTTGAATTTCTCCAATCTATATGATTAACTTTACTTTTGATAACAATTTCAACTACCATAAAGAGAAAATTAAACTCATTCATAAGAAGAGTACAAAACTTTCAAGAACTAGATTTATCTGTTTTGGTAATTGTGATAAAAGTATTTTTATTTTTAGGATTTGAAGTCATTAAATTAGTTTTAGTTTTTTAACATTTTTTTTAGAAAAAAATATAAAGCGCCTATATCATAGTTGAGTTTTATATTGCTTTGGTTTTGTCAAAATACCTATGATATAGGATTAATAAATTTTGGGAAATTGTATAGAAACATTACATATACAATGAACGTTATCTTATGGCTGTCTGAAATTGATTTAGGATACTTTTCCTAT
>NZ_SMMB01000555.1 GCF_009711365.1 Xanthovirga aplysinae
TATGTACATTTTTTCGGTATTCTTTTCATAATAACTGATTAAATCTTTTGGAAGGACATTTTTTAGTTCAGGATCACTTAAAAAATTTGGTGTGGTCAAACTATTTAAACCATTTATCACTTGTAATGTAGCTATGTATCCTACTTTATTTTCAATCTCAGTGTCTAGTGTTTCTGTAACTTCCTTCGGGATAAGACCATTATTCTCTAACCTTTCATCTCCCCAATTCCAAAGGCCATGGGCAATAACGTCTACTTCAGCATTTGCTAAAAAACTATGCGCATCAAGAGAGTTTCCATGAACAACTAATACCAAATTACGCTTGTGAGCTTCTTTTTTTATTGTTTCTATTAATTCCTCAGAAGGTGTTGGTAAAGGTGGTTTCGTAGGGTCAAAACCAGGCTCGTAATAAGTCTTTACAGCAATTGCACCTGATTCTACAATTCGATTAACAACAGCCTCAGGAGTGTGGTTCTCTTTCAAATATTTTTCTGATACCGGATAATTCTCATTCTCCTGATAAATAAAGTTTGGTATTGAGTCGCCCCAATTTGATAAACCATACCCATTTCCAATTACAGTACCTCCGCCGACGTAAAACAAATCAGGTTTAATTTTTACATTTTTAAACTCTGAGAGTCTTTGTGTTTTTGCTGTACCCAAATCTATTAAGGTAGTATAGCCAAATTAAAGGTAACTTTTGGGAAGCTGAGTTCTGTAACTCTTTACTATATCTGGATTCTCTAATTCTTCTTCATCCAAAAGGCCGTCCGTACTAGTAACATGAACATGACTATCAATTAAACCTGGAATAATATATTTTCCCCTTGCGTCAATAATATTGAATTCACCACTTATATCAGGAGGATTTGAGCCAATATATATAATTTTATCTTTTTCAATTACTATGTTTACTTCCTTACTTAATGATTGGTCTTTGGGTGAAATTACTCTTGCATTTTTAATTAATATTCCTTCACTCAGATTAAATTCATTCTCTGCTATTTTGAATGAGAATAATGTGATTAATACAATTGCAATTAGTGGTAATTTATTCATAAGCTTATTTGAATTATTGGTAACGGTGAGTGTATGCGTAGTATAGGCATTTAACCCGTAATTTCGCATATACCTTGTTGGTGGCTGGTATTAAACTCTTCTATTCATTCTCTATCTTTCAAGGCAGATTTGCGAAGAAGAACAGTATACATAAAAATTCCAAAAGTAATTTCAATAATTGAGCCTGCCAATAATGAACCAAAAGATTTAAATTTTAATTTAAAGAGAAAATATGCCCCAATGCCCAAGGAAGCTCCTAAAATCCAATAAGTTTTTTTCCCAAAAAGAGTCGCAAATGTCAAATATCTTCCACCAATTATTAGAAGCATAGCCTGAAAAAACCATTCAACTTTTTACAAGGATAGTCCATAGGCAATAGGTAAACACATAATCATCCAAATTGTACTTTCCATCGCCAGATTTTTTAATGGGTTGCCAGCATTGTGTCCTTTTAGTCCTGTTAATTTTTCTATTACACCTGAAATAGGGCTAATTAATACACCGCCAATTAAAAGTGCCCAAATGGCTTGTTTGTCAGAAAAGAAATAAGCAACTAAAGCAGATATAAGCCATATAACTCCTGATACAATTACACCTAAATAGCCGTTTGCATATCCTTTGCACATATCGGATTGAGCTTCAATAATCGTAGCAGCCTTATCCATTGGGTCCATTGATGAGGTCTCGGTCATTTTTATACATAATAATTAAATGTGTTGTTTTATACTTGTCACCAACAACCGTGTATACCACATATGTGGTATATCTACCTTATAGCCATTTCTTCCACCTATCTGTATTTTGGAAGTTATAAAATAACAACTTAGATAATGAGTGTATAAACGACCAAACCTTCAACTACCACTAAAACAGAAGAGCCTATCTTAGTTATTTTGGTAATCGGTAAACCTTGTGCTTTTCTTTGTGCTTCTAACGTGTCTTTCACAATTTTTCTACTCTTTTCAGTTAATGTATCCTAAAAATCCCATCCGTACTCATTTTGGAGGATTTCCAACACTTTTTCATAACCATTATTTTTTATTTTAACCTTTTAAGTTTTGGAAGTAACCTTATTTTTTTGTTTGTAAAATTGTCTATTAATTAGTTACTTAAAAGTATAGGGGCTTGTGGTTTATAAATTCAATTAAGGTGGAGTGCTAGCTTTTTATTATTTGAATTTGAAAAGGAACAGCCGTGAAAAAATGGCTTCCCTTGATAATTTTCATGGCCAATTCCCTTTTTAACCTATTTTTAAAAACAGTGATAAGGAGGTACTG
>NZ_SMMB01000648.1 GCF_009711365.1 Xanthovirga aplysinae
AGCGCTCTAACCTACTGAGCTACAATCACCGTATGTTTTTGCGTCTGCAAAGGTAATTAATATTACGCAATCTCCAAATTAGGATTCTAAATTTTCAAGGGAAAAAACCACTTATAAATCCTAACCAATTTATAATCAAAAGGAAAAATAATTATTGCTTTCTTACATAAGTTCACTGGTAAATTACCTATCAAAGCGCAATCGCATTCCTTTCTGTTCTTCATTGAACTGCCCTTTATGATAGGCCAAGTGTCCTGACACAAAGGTATGACTCACTTTAGCCTGAAAAGTTTGGCCTTCAAAAGGTGACCAACCACATTTAGCAACTACATTTTTTCTGTTGACCTCCCAGGCATCATCTAGATCAACTAAAACCAGATCGGCAAAATAACCTTCACGAATAAAGCCCCTTTTTTTTATTTCAAACATTATAGCTGGATTATGGCACATTTTCTCCACAATTTTCTCCAAGCCAATTTTTTCCTGATGATACAATTCCAGCATTGCCACCAAAGTATGCTGGATCAAAGGGCCTCCGGATGGAGCCATAAAATAGGAATTTTGTTTTTCTTCAAGGGTATGAGGTGCATGATCTGTAGCCACTACATCAATTCGATCCTCTAAAAGGGCTTGCAATATGCCTTCTTTATCTTGTTGTGTTTTTACCGCAGGATTCCATTTTATAAGGCTGCCTTTCTTTTGGTAATCCCTGTCGTCAAACCATAAATGATGGACGCAGGCTTCAGCTGTAATTCGTTTTTCTTTTAATGGGATGTCATTTTGGAAAAGGGAAGTTTCTTTTGCCGTGGAGATATGAAGAATATGTAATCGGGAATTATATTTTTTTGCGAGCTGTACCGCCCTGGAAGAGGATTTATAACATGCTTCCTCACTTCGGATTTCTGGATGGCAATGAAAGGGTACATTTTCTCCGTATTTTTCCTTGTAGGCAGCAGAATTAGCACGAATAGTGGACTCATCTTCACAATGGGTAGCAATCAGCATTTTTACCTCCTTAAAGATTTTTTCGAGAACAGCTGAATCATCTACTAGCATATTTCCGGTAGAGGAACCCATAAACACTTTGACACCGCAAACATTTTTTGGATCAGTTTTCAATACCTCTTCTAAATTATCATTAGAGGCACCCATGTAGAATGAATAGTTTGCAAGAGATCGTTCAGCACCAATAGCATACTTTTTTTCAAGTAATTCCTGAGTCAGGGTATTTGGGACTGTATTGGGCATTTCCATGAAGGATGTAACACCACCGGCCACAGCAGCCCGACTTTCGGAGTATATATCAGCTTTATGAGTTAATCCGGGCTCCCTAAAATGAACCTGATCGTCAATTACACCTGGTAAAAGATATTTTCCATTTGCATAAATCACCTCATCTACTTCATTTTCAGCAATCTCCGGGGCAATATTTTCAATTTTTTGACCTTTTATCAATAGGTCGGAAAGAAAAATATTACCTTCATTTACTATATTTGCACCCTTTATTAAAATAGTCTTCATTGATGTATTTTATTGAAAGTGAGTCATAAATATTTTGTCAAATACTTTGGGCACAAAGGTAGGCAATAACACCAAAGTGGACTAATGATTGTAAACTCAATTTTGGTAAAATCAAATTCTGATTTATGACAAAGAAAATCAGCACTTTTCAGGAGTTTAAGTTAAATAAACAATTGCTATTGGCAATTGAAGAATTAGGGTATGAAGAACCAACTCCTATACAGCAAAAAGCAATTCCATTGATTCAGGCTGGACATGATTTGATGGGGGTAGCACAGACAGGAACCGGAAAAACCGCCGCCTTTGTTTTGCCTATTCTTATGAAAATCAAATATGCACAGGGCAGTAATCTAAAAGCGTTGATTTTAGCTCCAACCCGGGAGCTTGCCATGCAAATTGACAAAAACATTATTGAACTGGCCAAATATACTGATATCCGACATGTTTGTGCATATGGAGGTGTGGGGCCCAAAAACCAAATTGAGCAGATCAATGAAGGTTTAGACATTTTGGTAGCTACTCCTGGCCGTTTTATGGATATCTACTTGAAGGGCGAACTCGTGGTAAAAGAGTTAAAAACCATGGTTTTAGATGAGGCTGATAAAATGATGGATATGGGTTTTATGCCTCAAATCAGAAAAATTCTTGAAATTATCCCCGTTAAGAGACAGAATCTCCTTTTTTCGGCTACTATGCCAGAAAAGGTTTTAAACCTTTCGCATGAATTCCTGGAATTTCCTGAAAAAGTAGAAGTGGCCCCTCAGGCAACTACCTCAGAAATGATTCAACAAGAATTCTATAAGATTCCAAATTTTAAAACTAAAATAAATTTATTAGAAAAGTTTTTTGAGGATCAGGAAAGCTTTAATAGGGTAATCATTTTTTCCAAAACAAAAGAAACGGCTAATAATATATTCAAATTTTTAAGTCGAAAAGCAGAAGGTGAGGCTCGAGTCATCCATTCAAATAAGGCTCAAAATACTCGAATAAATGCTATAGAGGCTTTTAAAAAAGGGGAAGTGCGGTTCTTGGTAGCTACAGACGTAGCTTCCCGTGGATTGGACGTAAGTATGGTGAGCCATGTGATCAATTTTGATGTCCCTTATATTTATGAAGATTATGTACACCGAATTGGGCGAACCGGACGAGCAAAAAATGAGGGATTTGCCTTAACATTTGTCACTGAAGCGGATCTTTATCATTTGCGAAAAATAGAAAAATTGATCCGTAGGCCTATTCCCGAAGCCAAACTTCCAAAAGATCTTAACATTGAGGCCACTCCATTTATAGAAAAACAAGAAATGGCCAGAGCCATTGATGCGCAAAAGAAAAAAGAAAATCCCGATTATAAAGGGGCCTTTCACGAAAAGAAAAAAATAGCAAAAGGCACTATGAAAGGGAAGAAAAGTCTGAAGGGAGGAAGGCCTTCTCATAAGACAGGCCTAAAAAGCCGAAAAACGGGTCAAAGAA
>NZ_SMMB01000629.1 GCF_009711365.1 Xanthovirga aplysinae
CCTTGCTTTGCCAACGCGCAAAAGCCGACGCTAAAAAAGCACAGCAGCCAGCCGGAACGTTGGGCATCATTCCCCAAATTAGAGAGGCCGATTAACTTGCCTTTTTAACGAGCAAGTTTTGGTATAAGGAAAATTGAATTTGGTCAGAATTAGAAAATCATGAAATTAGGTAATTCATTTAGTGGGGCCTTAAGGACATTGGCTTATTTCATTACGAGTGGAACGCATTATCAATTAAAAGGAGTTGATTACCTTGATTTATTTGGAGAGGAACCCAGTGCTATCGAACAAGCATTTGCAATCTATGCTAATGTTATAGAACTTGATGAAAATGGGAAAGTCCTAAATGCAAAATTTGCTGAAAAAAGAGCAGTAGATTACATTCGATCCTATTGTGACTCATCGTTCAAAGTTGACCCTCCTTATGAAGGTTGGGAATTAGAATTACATGGTCCTCCACCACTGAATGATTTAATATAGCAGAATTGAATATTTAGAACTCCGAAAAAAACGGGATATAAACTTTGGATATAAAAAGATAAATAAAAAACTGCTAACAATGGATAAAAAAATCATAGCTGGCCGCAGGAGCAACACAAGCTAAGCTTTTTAGTCTTAGCCTTAGCAATCAAATAGGGAACCAAATACAAATAAGATAAACATGAAATTTCTATCTAAAATTTTCAGCAGCGGTGCCAAAGACATTTTGGAGCAAGGTGGAAAAATAATTGATAACCTGACCACTTCTGTTGATGAAAAGTCTAATGCCAAGAATGAGTTGACAAGCATTGTCATGACATCGCTTACAAATATCCAAAATGCTCAAAAGGAAATTATCCTTTCAGAAACATCCGGAAACTGGCTTCAAAGAAGCTGGAGGCCAATCGTGATGCTTTCATTTGCTTTCATAGTGGTATATTCTTTCTTTCTACAGCCTGCCTTTTTCCCGAACGCTATAATAGTGAAGGATTCTCTCCCAGATCACTTTTGGACACTACTGGAGATAGGAATTGGAGGGTATGTAGTAGGCAGGTCAGTAGAAAAAGTCGCTACAACTGTGACCAAAAATGTGGATATGCCATTTTTAAGAAAGAAAGATAGAAAAGACATTTACGGGTAAGTTATGATGGAAATAGAAAATCACTGGCTTAATGGTGACGACATAACCCAAATGTCGTGTCCCAAAAACATTAAGCCATTTGCCCATGGAATGCCTAATAGCATAATTATTCATTATACAGCTGGAAGGACGGGGGATTTATCAGCAAAATACTTGTGTAAAAACAATGTAAAAGCGTCTGCACATATAGTTATAGATAGGTCAGGTCATATCTACCAATTAGTCCCATTTAGTACCATCTCATGGCATGCAGGTAAAAGCTCATATGGAGGGCGATCGGGGTTTAATAACTTTTCCATAGGTATAGAAATAGACAATGCTGGAATTCTTGAAAAAGTAGGGAATCAATACAAAGCTTGGTTTGGTAAACTATACCCTGAAAGTGAGGTAATCCAGGCGATCCACAGAAATGAAAGCAGTCCAAGATATTGGCATACTTACACCGAAGAGCAAATTCAGCTAACAATTGATTTATGTGAGTTACTAATGGACAAATACTCCTCTATCAACAATATTTTAGGACATGAAGAAATTTCTGTTGGTAGAAAGCAAGATCCTGGTCCCGCATTTCCTCTGGACAAAATCAGAGCCTCATTCTTTGAAGATAGAGAAGATGTTTCTGAAAATAGGGATATGTCTGAAGGTTATGTAGATGTGCCTCAACTGAACATAAGAGAAATGCCTTCCATCAATTCGGATTTAGCTCATGCCCCTTTGCAAGAAGGAACAAAAGTAAAAATCCTTCAAAAACATAATGGATGGTATAAAGTAGAAACAAAAAAAGAAGGATGGATATCTGGCGATTATATTACTTTTGATAAAGAGTCGATTACTTAGAATAGATTGCTAACAACCAATAAGCTCAATGAGTAAGCTTATTTATTTGCCAGTTTCAGTGCAAAAAAGATATCCTAGAAATATTGAAACCAGATATACTCTCTGAGCTTATTTGGAACGTTAGCACCCATAATAAAATGAATTCAAGAATTAGTTATAGTGAAACAGGAAATGAACTAAGAGTTGAAATTATTCCAAAGCCTAAAGGAATTTTAAAGTTTGGAATGTTATTTTTCTATATTCTTCCTTTTCTTATTTTTATCGCCTTGGGAATAATTCTTTTGACTAGAAAGGATTTTGAAATGGAAACTTACTACATTCTTCTTGGACTAATTTTAGGGTCTTTGATTCTGATTATAATTTTTCTTAAAAAAATTTATGAGAAAGAAATAATAGTTGTGGACAAAATTCATCTAACTCTATTTAAAAGATTTATTTTCGACACTAATAAATAAAAAGGGGATTAAAGATTTAAAATATGTTGGGCGAGAAGAATTTACAATTCATCCTTTTGCCACTAAAGGTTTTGACTATTTAGGTATTGGGACAGGAGAAAAGGAAGTACAATGGTTTAGTGAAAGTGGAAACTTAGGCTTTTTTTACAATGGTTCCTTCTTTAGATTTGGTAAAAATATTTGGGATGAGGAAGGGCAAGTATTAATAGAAAAATTAAAGGAATATGGGTGCTAACAATATGTATAAAATCATTGCCGCGCGAGGCCAATAGCACTGCCTAAGCTACGCTTCATACATGGACCGTCGTGGTGCATTTGGAAAAACTCAAAATTGGATAAAAGAGATGAAAAGAATAAATCGAATAATGACAAATATCTGTTCGGACAATCTAGCTGTAAGTAAAAACTTTTATACAAAACTGTTCGACTTTAATGTGGATTACGATAGTGACTGGTTTGTTCACTTAATCTCAAAAGACAAA
>NZ_SMMB01000600.1 GCF_009711365.1 Xanthovirga aplysinae
ATGGACCAAACTTAAACCTACTGGGTGTTAGGGAAAAAAGCATATACGGCACCAACACCTTCGAAGACTATTATGAAACACTATGCACAGAATTTCCAGATATCACCATGGATTATTTCCAATCAAATATTGAAGGTGAAATTGTGGATAAACTCCATGAGATAGGTTTCAATTACGATGGAATAATTTTGAATGCTGGTGCCTATACCCATACTTCTGTGGCCATAACAGATGCCATTGCCGGAATAAAAACTCCTGTTTTTGAAGTACATATCTCCAACATTTATTGCCGGGAGGATTTTAGACACAAAAGCCTTTTAAGCCGCAATTGTGTGGGAATCATTTCTGGTGTAGGACTAGAAGGGTATAAACTGGCTCTACTCCATTACATTTTTGAAAGCAAGAAAAAGAAAAAATGATCAGTTTTTATCCCGGTCCTTCCAAGGTTTATTCAGATATTCCGCGCTATGTGCAGGACGCCTACAAAAGTGGGGTTATGAGTATTAATCATCGTTCTTCGGAATTTGTAGAAATTTCAAAGACCGTTATTCATTTATTAAAATCGAAATTAAGAATCCCTGAAGATTATACCCTTTTTTTTACTTCTTCTGCCACTGAATGTTGGGAGATATTAGCCCAATCTTTAATCAGCAAAAAGAGCTATCATCTTTTTAATGGTGCTTTTGGACAAAAGTGGTATGAATATACAAAAAAACTTAAACCTAATGCAGAAGGATTAACATTTAGCCTGCATAACCCAATTATGCCTTCTGGTTTAAATATTCCTGAGGATACAGAAATGATTTGTATCACTCAGAATGAAACTTCCAATGGAACCCAGGTTAGGAATAAGACTATCGCTGAAATTAAAAAACATTACTCCGAACCCCTTCTTGCGGTGGATGCCACTTCCTCTTTAGGAGGAGTTTACCTGGATTTTAAACAAGCTGACATTTGGTATGCTTCTGTCCAGAAATGTCTGGGATTGCCTGCAGGAATGGCTTTAATGATCTGTTCTCCAAAAGCCCTTCAAAAGGCCAGAGAAATAGGGGAAAACAACCATTATAATAGCCTACTGTTTATGATGGAAAAAATGAAAGTCCATCAGACCACCTATACACCCAATGTGTTAGGTATTTATTTAATGATGCGCACCTTAAAAACAAGCCCCATTATTGAAGCACAAGATTCATTGATTAAGGAACGATACAACAAATGGGTTGAAAAAATTAACCAACTCCAACACTTTAAATGTCTAATTACGAACGATGAGGTACGTTCCCATACAGTTTTAACCGTAGAAGGAAAAACGGAACAAATAACTTCAATAAAACGGGAAGCAAAAGATGCAGGAATTCTATTGGGGAATGGTTATGGAAACTGGAAAATGACCACTTTTCGCATTGCGAATTTTCCTGCCATTCAGCGGAAAGAGATCAATCGTCTGGAAAACTTTCTATCTTCTTATTACTAGAAATAAGAATTCACAGAAGCTTAACGTTAATTTTACCAATTAAGACTTTATTAACAGGTACTTTTTTATAGTTTTGCGCAAATTTTTATTAAGATGTTCAATTTCGATTTCAAAGAGATCATATCTGTTACCCTAATTCTTTTTTCGGTGATAGATATAGTGGGATCAATCCCAATCATTATTGATTTAAGAAAAAAAAATGGCCATGTGCAGTCGGAAAAAGCAACAATTATTTCCGGCGTGCTTATGTTTTTATTTCTTTTTCTAGGAACAACCATATTGAATCTATTTGGAATTGACATTGGCTCTTTTGCAATTGCAGGGGCTTTGGTGATGTTTTTAATTGGAATGGAAATGATTCTGGGTATTGATATTTTTAAATCAGATCCGGAAAGTTCCACGGGCTCCATTATTCCCTTAGCCTTCCCATTGATTGCCGGTGCAGGTACTATGACGACGCTTATCTCTCTAAAGGCAGAATATATGCAGCCTAATATCAGTGTAGGTATTATTTTAAACCTGATATTTGTTTATATCGTGTTGAAAAGCTCTTCCTGGCTAGAAAGGAAAATTGGACCGGGAGGAATTGGTATTTTGCGGAAAGTATTTGGTATTATTTTACTGGCAATTGCCATTAAATTATTTAAAAGTAACGTTATAAGTGAGTTAGGGGGGGTATTTCACAACCACCCTCTTCATTGATCCTTAAAAATACACCTATGATTTCCATGTATACAGACGGTGCTTCAAAAGGCAATCCAGGTCCTGGAGGATATGGCACCATCTTAGAATATAAAGAGCATCGTAAAGAACTCACCCAGGGTTATCGCCTTACTACCAATAACCGGATGGAACTTTTGGCCGTTATTGTGGGCCTTGAGGCTTTAAAAAAACCGGGATTTAATGTTACCATTTATTCGGATTCAAAATATGTTGTTGACGCCGTTGAAAAAGGTTGGGTATTCAATTGGGAGAAAAAATCTTTTTCGGGAAAGAAAAACCCTGACTTATGGCAAAGATTTCTTAAAGTATTTCGTCAACACAAGGTGAAGTTTATTTGGATAAAAGGGCATAATGGGCATCCGGAAAATGAACGCTGCGACGAAATGGCGGTTTTAAGTGCTGAAGGCACCAGATTGAAAGTAGATGA
>NZ_SMMB01001004.1 GCF_009711365.1 Xanthovirga aplysinae
AGAGCAGATTTTAGGCTCTTTAATTCTTATGTTTCTGTTTTGTTTAAAATTAATTACATTAGCTTTTTGAAAGCGAAAAATTGTAAATAAAAGTTTTTTTCGACTGTTGTGGGTGAAAACCTTTACATGACAGATTGCTTATTTACAATAAAATAGGAGCAGTTTTTGACTGCTTTTTCTCCAACCTTGAATAGCGTAGATGGCTAAAAGCTTTGAAAATAGAGAAGAGGAATTAGTTAGGCGATTTGAAGCTTATATCAAGCAAGAAGCTCATTATTTTTTTGAAAGCGAGGACTTCGATCAGATCATCAATTTTTATAACGATCAACAAAAATACCAAGAGGCACTTCATGCCTGTGATCAAGGACTTAGTCAGTATCCTTTTTCTATTGAGTTACTTCAAGACAAAGCTCGGGTTCTTTCAAATATTGGGGAAGTTTCGCAGGCAATGGATTTAATTGAAAAAGCCGAAAATTTTCAGCCAAATGATCCCGAAACAGCTATTCTAAAGGGCTCTGTTTTAGCGCTATCTGGAAAAATAAAAAGTGCCATAGAATCATTTCAAAAGGCACTTCCTTATGCTGAAGAACCTGATGAAGTCTATTTTCAAATGGGGTTTGCACACCAACAAGAAGGCCAATATGAAGAAGCTATTCCCTACTATAAAAAGTCCATAGCTATAAACTTATCCCACGAAAAGTCCCTTTATGAGTTGGCTTACTGCCTGGATGTAATGGACCAGTTGGAAGAGAGTGTTAGTTTCTATGAGAAATTTTTAGATGAGGATCCTTACTCTCAATTAGCCTGGTATAACCTGGGAGTTGTTTACAATAAATTGGAGGAATATGAAAAGGCCATACAGGCATATGAGTATGCAACCTTAATTGATGAAAAATTCTATTCTGCCTTTTTTAATCTGGGAAATGCTTATCAAAGTCTTCAGAAGTACGATAAGGCGCTTGAGTGTTATCAAATCACCTTTAAAGGAGAAGGACCTGCTGCTGATGTATTTTGTTCAATGGGGGCAGTTTATGACAGTATTGACCAGCAGGAGTTGGCTATTAAATATTATCAAAAGGCGATAAGGGAGGATGATGAATATTTTGAAGCCTGGTGTGGAGTAGGGGTATGCCTTAATAAAAAAGAACGCTGGTTTGAAGCTATCCATTTTTTGAAGAAGTCACTCAATATTCAGGAGGATAATCTTATTGGGTGGATGGCCCTTGCTGAAGCTGAATATAAATTGGGCAATATCAATTCCTGTTTAGAGGCCTATGAAAATGCTAATAAATTTAAACCTGATACGCCTGATTTTTGGTTAAACTGGTCGCTGGTGTTATATGAACAAGAAAAAAATGATAATGCCTTTCAATTGATAGAGTTGGCATTGGAGGATTTCCCTGATCAGGCAGAGTTGCATTACAGGGGAGCTGTATATTTGCTAGCACAAGGCAATTACAAAGAAGCCTTTAAATATTTAGAAAATGGATTAATTTTGGATTTTGATAAACACACCGTTTTATTTGATTTTTTTCCTGCGGAAGAAACCCAAAAAGCTTTATTCAAAATAATCAACCAATACAGAAAATAAATATTTTTGATGAATTTCGAACTGAAAAACATTCCAGAACGCACATTAAAACCTAGAAATACGGGTTTTACCATGGCCATGGATAAAGGCCTTAGTCTTCGTGAAGTAGAAGATTTCCTTAGTGTAAGCCAGGACTATGTGGATATAGTAAAATTGGGCTGGACAACATCTATGGTAACCCCAAACTTAAAGGAAAAATTAAAAGTCTATAGAGAAGCCGGTATTCCTACCTATTTTGGTGGGACTCTTTTTGAAGCATTTGTGGTTAGAAACCAATTTGAGGATTACCAACGGCTTTTAGATAAATATGCAATGCCTTTTGCAGAAGTGTCAGATGGCTCCCTGGAGATGGACCATGGATTGAAATGCCACTATATTAATAAACTTTCTGAGCAAGTAACTGTATTATCAGAGGTAGGGTCCAAAGATGAGCAAAAAATCATCCCACCTTATAAATGGATCAAATTAATGCAAGATGAGCTGGATGCTGGCGCATGGAAGGTTATTGGAGAGGCTCGTGAGGGCGGTAATGTAGGGCTTTTCCGCTCAAGTGGAGAGGTTCGGTCAGGTCTGGTAGAAGAAATCTTAACCCAGGTCCCTTTTGAAAAAATTATATGGGAAGCCCCTAAGAAAGCTCAGCAGGTTTGGTTTATTAAACTTTTGGGTACAAATGTAAACCTAGGGAATATTGCTCCAAATGAAGTAATTCCGTTGGAAACTATTCGATTAGGCCTAAGAGGAGATACATTTGATCATTTCTTGAATCTAAAAACAATAGAAGAATAAAAACAAAAGGTCTTTGTTTAAAGGAGAATTTAGAAAAATTTCTTTAACACTCTGGTTCGGTCGTTATGTCCGAACCAATTCCCTTCAATAAAAAATTAACCTTATTCCTGTTAAAAAATATTTTTGAGCCAAATGAAAATCAGAAAAAATCTTTTACTCTTTCTAAAAGGAATAGGAATGGGGGGAGCGGACGTTGTTCCTGGTGTTTCAGGAGGAACCATTGCCTTAATAACAGGTATTTATGAAGAGCTGCTTAGTTCCATAAAGTCTATTGATATACAAGCTTTCCAACTTTTATTAAAATTTCGTATTGCCGAATTATGGAAACATATCAACGGAACCTTTCTGTTGACCTTATTTGCAGGTATATTTTTTAGTTTAGTTACCTTGTCCAAATTGGTAGTTATGGCCATGGAACATTTTCCTATCCAATTATGGTCATTCTTTTTTGGTTTGATCATTATATCTGCCTTTATGGTGGCTAAAGAGATTAAAGGTTGGCATTTCAGTACTTATTTAGCTTTTGCTTTAGGTACCATCATTGCCTGGCTGATTACCAGTGCAGCACCTTCTCATACTCCAGACACCGAAATCTTTACCTTTCTGGCAGGTTTGATCGCCATTTGTGCAATGATCCTTCCTGGTATCTCCGGAAGTTTCATCCTCGTGATCATGGGTAAGTACGAACATATTGTAAATGCCCTAAATAACATGGACATCATTAAGTTGCTGACTTTTGCAGCAGGTTGTGTGGTTGGTTTACTTAGTTTTTCAAGATTAGTTTCCTGGTTATTGAATAGATATCACAAGCTTACGATTGCAGTTCTATCCGGCTTTATGTTGGGATCTTTAAATAAAATCTGGCCATGGAAGGAAACGGTTTCTTATTATATGGATAGACATGGGATACAAAAACCCTTAGAGCAGGTGAATATATCTCCGGCTGCTTATTTGGACTCAAGTGGACAGCACCCCTATTTGTTGCAAGCGATTTTATTTATGGCGTTAGGGATTGGGCTAGTAGTGGGTATTGAATTGTTGGCAAAATCTTCATCTAAAGGCACATTAAAGAAAGAATCTGCATGAAATTTGGTTTAATTGGAAAAACCCTGGGACATTCTTTTTCAAAGAGATTCTTTACTGAAAAATTTATTAAACTAGGCCTTAAAGAGGCTAGTTATGAGCTTTTTGAAATCTCGCATATTTCAAAGTTTCCAGAATTAATAGAGAATTTTCCTGATTTGCTGGGCCTAAATGTGACAATTCCCTACAAAGAAGATATAATCCCTTTTTTGGATGACCTTGACACTAGTGCTAAAAAGGCAGGAGCGGTAAATGTTATTAAGTTTTTGCCTAATGGGAAAAAAATTGGTTACAATTCCGATTATTTTGGTTTCCGAAAATCACTAGAGAATTTTATTCCCTCAGATCATACTTTGAAGGCATTAGTTTTGGGTACAGGAGGAGCTTCAAAAGCGGTTTGTGCTGCTCTTAGGGACATGAAGATTCCTTTTCAAATCATTTCTCGCAAAAGTAGTGGTTCTATTTTAAGTTATGATGAATTAAACGAACAAGAGGACCTGATTGAAAACCATCAATTAATTATTAATACTACTCCCCTTGGAATGAGTCCTCATGTGGATTCTGCACCCCAATTAAATTATGACTGGCTTTCAAAAGGACATTATTTATATGACCTGGTGTATAATCCGGAAGAAACCCTCTTTATGAAAAAAGGAAAGGAAAAAGGTGCGCAAACTAAAAATGGATTAGAAATGCTTCACCTGCAAGCAGAGCGGTCCTGGGAAATCTGGAAGCAATAGACACTTTTCTTGCCCTATAAATCCTTTGTAATTTTATTCTCGTTTTATAAAGAATATAGAAAGGTATTTAAGAATTAGTCCTTAATTTCTTGTCTTTTAGATTATAGCATCATGATTTAAATCTGACAATAGCTTTATCAAATGCAATTGAGAAGAGTTAGATCTCACCAGTCCTTTGTTTTGTAAATCCTAATCCTCAAATCTGTTTTGGCTATTCTAGTTTAGGAGAGGGAATAGCAAAAATCAAATGGTTAAAAAATTATAAAGATGGATTTTAAACTGACTTCACAATTTGAACCTACCGGCGATCAGCCCAGGGCCATTCAAAATTTGGTAGAAGGGTTAAATACAAATGAACCCTTTCAAACCCTTTTGGGGGTAACCGGCTCTGGGAAAACCTTTACTATGGCCAATGTTATAAAGGAAGTAAATCGGCCAACACTTATTCTCAGCCACAATAAAACCCTTGCTGCACAACTTTATGGGGAGTTTAAACAGTTTTTCCCGGAAAATGCTGTAGAATATTTTATTTCTTATTATGATTACTACCAGCCGGAAGCCTATATTCCTTCTTCCAATGTCTATATCGAAAAAGATCTTTCCATCAATGATGAAATTGAGAAACTTCGGCTAAGTGCCACTTCATCCCTGCTTTCAGGAAGAAGAGATGTTGTGGTCGTTGCTTCAGTTTCTTGTATTTATGGAATTGGAAATCCAGAAGAATTTGGAAAGAACATTATCCACTTAAAGGTAGGAGATGTAGTCTCCCGAAATCAATTTCTTTTTTCTTTGGTAGATATACTTTATAGCCGGACAGAGGCGGAGTTTAACCGAGGTAATTTTCGGGTAAAAGGTGATACTGTTGATGTTTTTATTGCCTATGCAGATTTCGCTTATCGTATCTTCTTTTGGGGAGATGAAATTGAAAGCATTCAGCGAATTGAACCGCATTCGGGTAAAAAATTATCGGATGAACAAGCCATCACCATATTTCCTGCTAACCTGTTTGTAACTGGGAAAGACAGCCTCCAACAGGTGATCCATGAGATTCAAGATGATATGGTAGGTCAAATTAAGTACTTTGAAAAAGAAGGAAGACCCCAGGAGGCCAAGCGAATTAAGGAGCGAACTGAGTTCGACCTGGAAATGATCCGAGAATTGGGCTATTGTTCTGGCATTGAGAATTATTCTCGTTATTTTGACAGGCGACATGCAGGTCAGCGCCCATTCTGTTTGCTTGATTATTTTCCCGATGATTTTCTGTTGATGATCGATGAAAGCCATGTTACGGTTCCTCAGATTCGTGCCATGTGGGGTGGAGATCGCTCCCGCAAGACCAATTTAGTGGAGTACGGTTTTCGTTTGCCCTCTGCTTTGGATAACCGGCCTTTGACATTTAATGAATTTGAGGAGATGATGGGGCAAACGATTTTCGTCAGTGCTACCCCTGCCGATTTTGAATTAAGAAAATCAGAAGGAGTAGTAGTGGAGCAAATAATTCGTCCAACTGGTCTCTTGGATCCTGAAATTGATGTCCGTCCCAGCCCAAATCAAATTGATGATTTATTGGAAGAAATCGACCAAAGGGTGCATGCGGATGAGCGAGTTCTGGTAACCACCTTGACGAAGCGAATGGCCGAGGAACTTACCAAATTTTTGGAACGTGCCAATATTCGATGTCGTTATATTCACTCTGATGTTACTGCATTGGATAGGGTGGAGATCCTTCGGGAACTTCGATTAGGGATATTTGATGTATTAGTTGGTGTGAATTTACTACGAGAAGGGTTGGATTTACCAGAAGTTTCTTTAGTTGCCATTTTGGATGCTGATAAAGAGGGTTTTCTTAGAAATGTACGCTCTCTGATTCAAACTATTGGTCGCGCAGCACGTAACGAGAAGGGAAAGGTGATCATGTATGCCGATAAGATTACAGATTCCATGCAGACGGCCCTGGATGAGACCAGCCGTAGAAGAAAAATTCAGATGGAATATAACGATGAGCATGGTATAGTGCCAAAAACAGTCCGTAAGTCTAAAGAGGCAATTTTAGAACAAACGGCTGTGGCTGACTCCAAAAAAGGTACTAAATCATACTATGTAGAACCAGAGAGGACAACAGTTGCAGCAGATCCGGTAGTTGCCTATATGGATAAAAATAAATTAGAGAAACTAATTAAAGAAACCCAGAAAAAGATGGAAGCAGCGGCCAAAGACCTTGATTTTATAGAAGCAGCTCGTTACCGTGATGACTTGGCTGATCTAAAAAAAATGGTTAAAGAGAAATAAATTT
>NZ_SMMB01000264.1 GCF_009711365.1 Xanthovirga aplysinae
GAGGAAATCCAAGAACAGGAAGAAATAAAAACCGGGAAACTATCAGTAGATTTTTCCATAGATGATGAAAGCATCATAAACCTTGATGATTATGAGCTTACAATTTTTAGTTCGGAAGGAGAAGCTGTAAAAACTTTTGAGCATGCTAACGATTTTCCATCTGAGTTCGACCTTGATGAGGGGACTTATTATCTTATGGCGGAATCAAAAAAACCTGTTACCTCATCATTTGAATTGCCCGAATTTTCTGGGAATAGCGATCTATTCACTATTCAGACTGACCAAAAACAGGAAATTCCCCTTGTTTGGACAAATGAAAGTGCAATGGTAAAGGTGGAATATACTGAGGGTTATAGGGAGGTGTTTGAAATGGATTATGAATATTCTGTTACCATTAGTGCCCTTGATATGGAAGGGGCTGAACTTGAGTATGCAAAAAATGAACTCCGCTATGGGTACTTAAAGCCATCTAACAATTTTAAAATTGAACTTAGTAGAAGGGGGAAAAGTGAAGCTGAAGATTCTTATGTTAAAAGTAATTCTCCTTACAGTTTTCAGGCAGGAAAACAATATAAGGTCATTTTCGATTTTGGCCGACTCAATAACTCAATTCAGGAAGCTACTACAATTTCCATTGTTGAAGAGTAATGATTTTCATTGTGCAATAAAGAAAAGGGAGGTGGGGTCTCTAATAAGATGAAGGATTCTTAAACACTTTGGATGGGTCAAAATTCAGTAATTGAACCCCAATTTAAAAAAGGTTGTATCCAATAGGTGCAACCTTTTTTTAAACTTTTTCCGAAATATTCATGACCTAAAGAAAAAATAAAAAGAGAATACAGCAAGGTTTATGATTAAGGTAAAATTATCCTTGGTAAAAATGTCGTTGATTTCCTTTAGGCTTTT
>NZ_SMMB01000831.1 GCF_009711365.1 Xanthovirga aplysinae
TCATTTTGTTCTTTTGCTTTTGGGGTTTCGTTTAGGGTTCGATTTGGTGTTAAATATTCCACCTCTTACTTGTCACCCAATTATCGGTGTGCTTCGCACAGGTATAATGGGGTTTCGATTTTCTTTCCTTTTGGTATTTTTATTCCATTTCAATGTGTCCACTAATTTGAGTTTATAATTTTTTCATAAAAAACTATATCATTCTAATAAAAAACTTGCAATTAAATAGATAAATAGAGCCTTATTGTTTGAATAAGGCATAATTTAATAACTTAGATTACAATTTTAATTGATTATATTTTTACTATTTATTTTTGAAGATGGCGTTTAGGGGAAAACTTTTTATTGATGAATTAGAACTTAACTTATTAGAATACGACTTGGAGTTTCAGCAGCCTCTGGGTTTCCAGTCCAGGCCCAATGACAGTGTAAAGGGGGGGATTTTTAATGTGGTTTTTGAAAAACGAGAACAAGCCAACTACCTAATGAATTGGATGACTCAGGCAGACATGCGTAAAAATGGTCACATCAGTTTCTCAGGACAGGAAAATGAGGGAGTGCTTTATAAACAAGAGTTTTGGGATGCCTATTGCATAAACTACAAGGAAACCTTTTGGCATGATTCAACCGAGCCCATGGTCGTCCGACTTTCCTTTGCCGCTGGCATTATCAGGAATAATAAAGGAACAACCTTTAAACAAAGCTGGCATATTACAGATATTGGGGCATTAGGAGCTGAAGAGGAGCCTGTGAATGAAGAAGAAAATTCAGGCAGCATTACTGGACTGCATCTTATTGACTTAAACGAAGAACCGGTTGTTGAGTTAAAGGTTGGAGAGAAAGTGAAGCTAATCGTTGAAAGTCAAGGAATGACAGGAGAAACTACCAATATCGAATTAACGGATGAAACCTTCGACTTTAAATATCTGGGCAAGGTGCTTAAAGGACAAATAGCGGATTATCAGGTGAAATCTGAACGAGACGAATTAGAACTAGAAGTGGTAGCTAAAGAAGGATAGATAAAAAACCATGGTTAGATTTAGTATTCTACACAACAATCAAAGGACAAATTTGAAGGTGACAGAGGAAACTCCTTCAATAGAAAGGGCTTTTTGGTGCGACACAAAAGAAAAGCCCATTAAATCCGCAAAGGTTTACAATAAGGTTAAACTTATTATAGAGACAAAGAATATTGCTGATGGAACTGAAATAAACTTACTACTAAAAGATTATAATTTCTTTTATCGAGATACAACCTTAGAGGAAAGAACTCATAAGTTAATAGTTAATCAAAACCGGGCGGTACTTGATTTGGAAATACCAGATTCCTGGCATCCAATTATTGACAAAGAGGAAATGGCTTTAGAGGTTTACGCAAAATTAGAATGCAATATCCACGGAATCCAAATTGAGGAGGAAGTGCCCTTTAAAAGAGAAAACTACCTAAGTGTATTTTCTAACCATGAAAATGATATTCTTCTTGCTCCTGACAATAGGTATGCATACAACCATGCTGAGAATTTAATTATGGTCTATACCGGTATATTAGATGGGAAAGCAGTAACCGTATTTGCTGCTGGAGCAAGAAGGACTAATGCTGAATCCTCAAAACCTGATATTAATAGAGGTCTTCAACCAGATGGACAAAGAGATATAATTGGTTCAGTTTACTTTGTTTATATCAGTGGAGACGGGGATATCTTAAAAACAGAGTATCATGAGAAAACCTATAACCAACAAAGTGATTCTCAAACTCCAGAACTGACTAAAGATGTCAAAGGAAAATTAGACGTAAAAGGTGGAAAAATAGTATTAAATAATGGAGAAATAAAAGAACTATCCTCAAATCTTAAAAAGGATATTATGGGGATTGCCACTTTCAATGCGTTAAACGATTTAGATTTCCCACGAGCATTAGCTGAAGATGTAAAGAATGGTGGTAGTTTAGCATTAGCCACTTTAGGGTTAGTAAATACTCCTTTAGGGATAACTACCTATGCCATAGGTCTTGTACTCCCTTCTAATTTGGAAATTGCTAGAAATGGTTTTTGGATTGAACGCTCTTACATGACCAAAGGAGGAGAAGCTGTTGTAGTAGAAAGAAAAAGAGGAGCAGTTGAGTATGGAAAAGAAAAGTAATTTAGGGGAGTAAGTATTTGTTAACTAATAAATTTCTATGAATTCAAAAATATTACTTATTAATTCTTGTTTGTTTTTATTGCTATCCTGTAAGAATCCTTCTAGCATCAATGAACTAAAGATAAGGCCTACAATCGAACAAATAAAAATGGAAGGCTTTCATCCCATGAAAGCTGATAAATCTAAATTTTCGGAATGGGTTATTAAGGCTTATGGAGATACCGTTGTTTACTACTATGTTGATCCTTATTGGAAATGCGTAACAAAAAAACAGACACTTATTCCCTATGATTCCATAAACCAAAGTGTGGAGGGATTACTTAGTCACTTTAGCCTGGAACCATTAAATTCTTCGTGCAGGGATAGTGTAAATTATGCACAGCACAGTGATTCAAAACAACTTTATACTTGGACTATATATAAAAAACAAATTGGGGTGAGCTTGGAATACCCTATAAATACAAAAGGCAGTTCTGTTGTTACGAATTTTTTGAAAGAATGAACACCCCATTATCCTAATAGAAAAACTGAGGAATAAAAGTAAGTCAAAATCTCCTGAACAAACTAGTGATTTAGAAAAAGAGTAAGGTTTATAAGGAGAACAAATAATTTTTGAAAATGGAGAAATAGAAGAACTATTTTTTAATTTTAAAAACAATATTTGGGCATTTTCTATTTCTCAAGACATTTAGGATTATTATTCTTAGGAGTATTTAGACCAATATTAATTACTAAAGGCGGTTTTACTTATCAGTACCTTTTGGCTTTTTTATGTGAAGGCCAACTGTTAATTTGCTCTAATTTTAAATTTTAAATTATGGATAAAATGACCTTGGAAAAAGAAGTATCAACGGAAAACGGAAATAAAATCGGAAACCCCAAGAAAATTCAATCTCCTTCAGTTGCATTTATCGGAGCCTCCTGGGTTGCCTTTTTTGCAGGTGTAATTGCTTATAATATTGGTTTATGGAATTCTGATATGTTGTTGAACGAAAAAGGCTATTATTTTACTGTTCTACTGTTTGGGTTATTTGCAGCAGTATCTGTCCAAAAAAACGTAAGAGACAGGCTTGAAAATATTGTAGTTTCAGATTTGTATTATGGAATTAGTTGGGTTTGTACCATTATTTCTATCTTACTACTCATCATTGGTTTATGGAATGCCGAATTGACCCTGAGTGAAAAAGGTTTTTTTGGGATGGCTTTCACTCTTAGTCTATTTTCCTCAATTGCAGTCCAGAAAAATGTAAGGGATGGCAAAACAACATTAGAAGACTAACGAAATTGATATTTTGAAAGGGGAATAATAGTTTAAAGATCAATAGTTGCTTATTTAAATAGGCAACTACTATCTACTTGGAGGTCTTATTATTTCGATTTTTTTTAAAGAACTTGTCTAATAAAAAGGGGACTAAACCTCCTATTTTGAGGCTCTTCTTCACTTAAAAATCCTCAATGCCTTCTTGGAAACTTAGTTGTCCTCATAAAAAAGCCATAAAATTCAACTCAATAGAAAAGCAAAAGCAAAAAAGCCCAGTGTCTTCTCCCAACACCCAATCCAGGCTATGTTAACATAAGCTGCTCTTATAGCCACAGCCTCACAAAACCTCCCCACAATCTAAAGCTGTACAAAAGCCGTGAAGTAAATAATGCTGCCTCCCCTAGGCTCTGTCAACATAAGATGCAAACCCCAGGGTGAAGCATTCCACACCCACCCAAAACAAAACCCCAGCAAAAGAAAGAAGGCAACCCCTCCGGGTCTTTGTTTTATTTTCAGGCTCGTTCCTCACCTGAAAACAAAGCAGACCCTCCAGGGTATTCATTTTGTTCTTTTGCTTTTGGGGTTTCGTCCTAAGTTTGAAAAGAAGTCTGTAAATTGGTATAGGCAGCATGGAATACCATCAACGTATGACTTCTCAATCAGTTTTAAATGAAGACCTGTTGTTTCAAATGTCGATGGCTCACCAGGTCTGCATGCTGAAAGAGTCAAAACGATAAATAGTATGAGGTTGAATTTCATTTTTTTAAATTCTGACTAACGTCAAATTTTTTAAATTTTAATCCCCTGAAAACTTGCTCGTTAGTGAGAGAAATTAATCAGTTTCTCTGATGTGGGGAATGACACCCAACGTCCCAGCTATGCCCAGTAAGGGGTTTCAAAACACCAAACTTTCGGGCTTGGACTGAGCCAAATCGTTGATTTGACTTTAAAAATGAAAAATTTAAAAACACAAATCAACGATTTGGCGGGCCATTTTTAAAGCACCAAGCTTACAATCTAGCAGTTTACCCCTTATTGGGTATAGCTA
>NZ_SMMB01000018.1 GCF_009711365.1 Xanthovirga aplysinae
ATCCTGTACATTCCAATTGTTATTATTCCCAAAAATTTGGTTGATATTCATAATGGTGTGCTCCTCTTCTTCCTGTTCCATCCAAGCCTTTTGGGTATTTTCATCATTTCTGTTGCCCATAATAAAATTGACCTCCCTTATCTCATTGTCCATCCCATCTTGATTGGCATCAAAATCTTGTCGGTTGTCATCATTATTATTTCCATCAATTTTATTCA
>NZ_SMMB01000637.1 GCF_009711365.1 Xanthovirga aplysinae
TTGCTACTTTGATAAAGGCCTATTATTTAGTTATCCCATTTGAACTATTTCATTCATCCTTTGAAGAGCAGTTTTATTGACAAACCTGCCAAATTCTGGCATAACCTTTACCAGATATATTGATTGCCAATGCTTTCCTTAGGCAATATTCTGTTTTTAAATATCTCCTCAGAAAAATGGGGTGAAGGCATGGAGGAAAGCGCATTTTCCGCTTCCAGTACCCTTTTTATAAGATTCGATCTTTGATTCTTTTTTTCTCCTAAAGTATTAAATTCATCTTCTCGAAACTGCAACAGATCGATCAAATAGGCTTCAAGTGGTAAAAAAGAACTACTTTGCCCACTTTCTTCCAAATCGGTAGGCCAAAACAAAGTTTCGTAATCGGGAAAATCATTGGTAAAATCCATAGTTTAGCTTATTTTTTTGGGTTAGAAAGTTTCACAGCATTTACATGAGGTTCTGCATTTTGTATGATATCCATATGTCGGATTAAAATTTGGCTGCGAATTGCCACTGCTTTTTTATAAGCCTCTTCAATTAAAGCATGTTTTTTTCCAAAGGCATCCAAGTACCTGGAAACAAACTGCTGTTTGGGGATGGCTGCTATTTGTATGGCCGAATGAATGTTCTCGCTAAGAAGCGCTTTAATAATTTTTGGTGAACCATCAGGGATAATTCTTAGTAAACGCTGGTAGGCCTTCAGTTCTTTCAGCAATCTGTCCCTGTTCTGATCTAGTCCTTTCCAGTTCAGTTCATCCACTTTTCCCGCACTTAATAGGTTAACGGTACTTAAATCCAATTTTTTGTTTTGCCTGAGGAACTTATTCAGGTTATCAAAACGGTTGTCTTTGGTTGTTTTTTTCTTTGTCATGATAAATTTACTTGTGATTAAGGACAGCCCATTTGGACTGCGGGATTTATGATTGATTTCTAATAACTTTCAACATTGGTTTTAATGAGCTAGCTGAGGGTATTTGGGTAAATTGGCCCAGAAAATTAGGAGTAGAGAAAAAGGAAAAATATTAAAACCTCACAACTATTTTCAGGAAATCCTTCGTCACGCCAGTGAATAAACTAGTGGCTCTTAATCCTTTTCAGGTCTTATCTGTGAAAGAGACTTATTCAATTGATTGAAAAACTATCCTTATCTTAGTTCTACACAACCTCCATCCAAAACAAACTTCATTATAATTTCCTCAACTAACGGTAACCCTATATTTAATTAAAATAATAAGGCTAAAAAGAAATTTAGTTAGGTGGTAGAGGTAGCAAGCACTTTGACCCTTGTTGCCTCCGTATCGACGATAAGAGACTTTCCTAAAAGTTTTAGAAAAACGACCAATTTATGTTCATTTCTTACTTTTATCACCATACCCTGAATACCCTTGAAGGGCCCATCTAAGATTTCCACTAGAGTTCCCAAAGGACATAGTTCAAAAATCTCCAGATTAGTTGCTTTGCTTAATGCTATTTTCATCTGTTCTATTTCCTTGTCTCTAATTGAAGCTGGCTTTCCTTCAAAAGAAACTACCCCAAAAACACTCTTTAAAGCCAGTGCTTTATACAATTGGTTTTCTGGTAGGTGAACAAAAACGTAACAGCTAAAGAGAGGTTCCTCCACTTGTTTAATACGATCACTCCATTGACGAGTCACTCTTTGTGTCGGCAAATATGAGATTATTCCTAACTCCTTGAGTCGTTGATGAACTTTTTTTTCGTGTCGGTGCTGCACCATCAGGGCAAACCACTTGGGGGAATAGGGCATTGGTTTTTCCATTCAAGACGATCAGTTTTTTTATATTTTAAAGTTGATAGGGCTTCGCCAACTAAGTCCCATAGTTGACTGGGTCCTTTAAAATTTCTCAAAAGCAGTGTGCTTTCTTGAAATGGTATAGTACAAATGTAGAGAAGAATAGACCTTAGTTAAGGATACAGCAAAGTGACAAAATGTGGACATGCCGTGGACATGTATTATTTTCCTGGGTTTATTAGTTAAGCCCCCCAAATCCATAAATCCCCTCACTACACTTTTTCTATTTTTGAGAGTGCCTACTTAAAGGCTTACTTTCTAAATCTCAATTATTAAAAAGTGCAACAATGCTTCCACTTCTTTTTTAAGTTTGGTTGGTATTAAATTCCCATTTTTTGAAGCTTTCCCTTTAAATTTCGGAAGGGGAGGACCAGGTTCTAAAACTTCACCGGACATGACAAACCAATAGTTTCCCTGGTAGGCACTAGAAGTAATCGTAAGGTGTGCACTTTCCACATTTCCCAGTCCACTCTCATCAGGACTTAATGTAATATGACCATTTAAAATTTGTCCCTTCCCATCCCAATCAAATTTCATTCCCTCTAGAAATTCTTGTCCACCGCTGGAAGCTGTTTTTCTAGGAGCGGGATCAAATAGAATAGCACCTTGTAAGTTTCCATATTCGTCGGGATTCATATTTTTAAAGAATTTCACCGCATCAGTCAAATTGCGCTTCACCCTTTGAGCTACCAAAACTGAATTTGAAATATTCACTTTTCTCAGCGCCTGTACCTTGAAATTTTGCTCAACATTTCCTATTTGGTTTAGAATTTCTGCCATCAATTCGGCTTCTATTTCTAACTCTTGCTCATCATTGATCCATTCCTTACAAAGGGATAATCTTGGGCTAACTCTTCCTTGCTTTTGCTGCACAATGTGCCAGGCTTCATGGGCTAAATGCTTTTCCTGCTTAGGCCCCAAATAAATATCGCTTCCTTGTGCATAAGCAAAGGCTTGTAGATGGGCGGGCTTAGTAGAATTGTAATATACCTTCACATCTCCCATGGCTATACCTGAAATTTTCTCTAAAACATTTTTTAAAGAGGAAGGCAGATCTGAAGTTTTGGGTAAAAGCCCCCTATTTTTTAAAGGGGATTTACATAGATTCATG
>NZ_SMMB01000086.1 GCF_009711365.1 Xanthovirga aplysinae
GCTAGCTTTGGAGGAAGAAGTGAGAATAACTACGCATATGCCCGTATCAGGGGAAATAGCAATACGAATGATGCCATTGATATTGACCAGAGTGCTACTTCTGGAGGTAAAGCGAAAAACAACCATGCCTATGCCTCTATCAAGGGTAATAAAAATGAAAGTGGGATTGCGTTCGATCAGTTTGCTGAGGATGATGGTGTGATCAAAAATAACAGCGGTTATGCCGAGATAAAGGGGGATAGAAATTATCGAGGCATTTTTATTGACCAGGAAGCTGAAGATGATGCCAGAAGTATTAATAACCGG
>NZ_SMMB01000025.1 GCF_009711365.1 Xanthovirga aplysinae
CCCATCAAAGTTATCATCTCCATAGATTTGTGCATGTGCGTAGTTATTTTTGCTGGTGGCCCCATCTATATCTCCTTCCTGCTCTATATCTATACCATCAATATTATTATTTCCATTGATAACTGCATAAGCCCTGTTATTCACACTTCTTCCATCTTCGCTATCCTGATCAATAAAAATCCCGAATTCATTGCCATCTCCATGAATCCGAGCATCGGCCTGG
>NZ_SMMB01001066.1 GCF_009711365.1 Xanthovirga aplysinae
AAAAAGAAAAAAACTGACAAGTTTTTTTAAGAATTTCCTTTGACGAATTTACCAGTTTTTAGAACTATAATCCCGGTTGGACTTACAATTCAATCCTCGTACCTAATAACTTCAAAAATTCACGAATGAACTTCGCATGAGCCGGCCATGCAGGAGAAGTCACCAGATTTCCATCTACTACGGCCTCATGAGCTGGAACATCTTGAAATTCACCTCCAGCCAATGCCACCTCTGGGCCAACAGTTGGGTAAGCCGTCAGCTTTCTACCCCTTACCACGTCTGCAGCAGTCAAAATTTGAATTCCATGACATATGGCCGCCACAGGCTTATTCTCCTCAAAAAAATGCTTCACCATTCTTAAAACCTCACCTTTTAATCTCAGATACTCCGGTGCACGTCCCCCAGCAATCACCAAACCATCATAATTAGAGGCCGTCACCTCACTAAAAGAATAGTTCAATTGAAAATTATGTCCCAGCTTTTCCGTATAAGTCTGATCACCTTCAAAATCATGAATGGCAGTCTTGATACAATCTCCCTTTTTCTTATCTGGGCAAACAGCATGCACCTGATGTCCTACCATTTCGAGCATCTGGAAGGGAACCATAGTTTCATAGTCCTCAGCGAAATCACCAGTTAAAAACAGAATTTTTTTCATACCAGAGTTAATTTTCAGGAAAAGTTAATATTTAAAAGGTATTTACCTTTATTGGAACACACTTCATTTACCAATAATGATGTACCTGAGGCTTGATATAATGTTCATAAATCTGCTTTATCCCCATTACCTGTTCATCAGAAAAATCCGGAACATTCATTACTGATAAATTGGAACTTAGCTGTTCTGGTCTGGAGGCTCCAGGAATAACGCAACTTACTTCCCTAAACATTAAAATCCAGCGCAAAGCAACTAATGCAAAATTTTCGCTTTCTGGAAACAACCCCTTGAGCTTTTCCACAGCTTCCAATCCTATTTCAAAGTCCACCCCAGAAAAAGATTCCCCTTTATCAAAAGCCTGTCCTTCCCTATTAAAAAACCGATGATCTCCTTTTGAAAAGGACATATCTTTATGAAACTTCCCTGTCAAGATACCACTAGCCAAAGGGACTCTTGCTATTACTCCTATGTTTTTCCTTTGGGCCTGTTCAAAAAACAACTCTATAGGCCGGTGGCGAAACATATTAAAAATAATTTGCACTGTACTTACATTTGAATATTCAATAGCCTTCAAAGCCTCCTCCACCTTTTCCACACTAACCCCAAAATTCAGAATTTTACCTTCCTCAATCAGGCGGTCAAACAACTCAAATATTTCCGGTCGGTAATACACCTCTGTTGGAGCACAATGCAATTGCATTAGATCAATCACCTCCAGACCTGTATTTTTAAGGCTATCTTCCACAAACTTTCTTAAAACCCTGGGTTGATAGGCTTCTCCTACATGAGGATTTAACCGCCGGCCACACTTTGAAGCTACATATATTCTTTCCCCATGAGAACGAACAAATTTCCCTACAGCTTTTTCACTTTCTCCATCACCGTAAACATCAGCGGTATCAATAAAATTAATTCCGGAATCCGCAGCCAAATTCAATATTTGATCAGCATTTTCATGACAAAAGGGGGCTCCCCATTTGCCTCCAACCTGCCAAGTCCCCAAGCTAATCTCGGATATTTCAAACCCTGTTTTCCCAAGTGTTCTGTAGTTCATTTGTAAAGGCTGATTTTATGGTTAATTCAATTTTTCGGTATTAAGGATAAAGTAAGAATTTTGATTCATTTTCCATCACGTATAAGGCACACCTATTTTGTGCCTCTTGAGCATCATTTTATTTCATAGGAAGCATCTTCCAAACGGTTATTTTGGATAGCATCACAAACAGCAAAATTAAATCCAGGCCGAATACTAAAACCTCCATATTCACCCAATTTATTTAATGCCAGTAGCCCCACTTGCAAATGGTCCCTGTCCGGGTGATTCCTATGTTTAGAAATTATCCTTTGAATCGCCTCTTTACAAGCCTCCAAAGGTGAATACCCTTGCCTCATTAACTCCACTGCAACTGTACTGGCCGCTGTTCTTATTACTGCTTCACCCAAACCGGTTGCGCAGACAGCACCTACCTCATTGTCCAGAAATAATCCAGCCCCAATAATTGGAGAGTCCCCTACCCTTCCATGCAATTTCCAAGCAGCCCCACTTGTAGTACAGGAACCTGACATATTACCCTCTGCATCCAGCGCCAACATTCCAATAGTATCATGGTTCTCCATATTTACTACTGGTTTATATTTAGCCTCTTTTAGCCAGTTCTTCCAATCTCTTATTGAACCAGCTGTCAATAAATCTTCATGAGGAAATCCCTTTTCTCTTGCAAAATAATAAGCCCCATTCCCCACTAACATAACATGAGGGGTTTCATCCATCACCTTTCTCGCCACTGCAATGGGATGTTTAATATTTTGCAGACAAGCCACCGACCCACAATCACTATTTTCATCCATTATGCAAGCATCCAAAGTAACGTTTCCATCTCTGTCGGGGTACCCCCCATATCCCACACTTCTTACTTTTGGATCTGCCTCAGCAACCATTACACCCTTTTCAACGGCGTCAATGGCTCTACCATTTTTTGATAAAATCTTCCATGCTTCAGCATTTGCTGCCAATCCATGATTCCAGGTAGAAATAACAATGGGTTTGGTCACCTTTTTTCCTTTTTTCTTTTTCTCCTTATCGGCAGCTAAAGAGATGAAAGAGCTCATGGCGGCAACTCCAAAAGCAGATACTTTTAAAAATTTTCTTCTATTTTTCACCATACAAGAAAAAAACTGATTGTAAAGACATCATTAAATATATAGCAAAATTCAAGAAAATCAACCTCCTACAGCCAGATTTTACAAAACGAAAAACTTTATCCGCTAACCCTTCAAAATATCCTAAAAGTTAATTTTAAAACTGCTAAATCCTCCTTCCTGGTTTTAAAAAACCTTCCTATATCCCCAACCATTTAACTTTTATGTTTTTCACTTATTTAAAAGAAAGCATATTAACTAAGGACTGAAAAATCTTATTTGAATGTTCCATAATACCTTTCAGAATTTTAATGAAAACAACTCTGTTTTTCAATCAGAACAATCGTTAGGAATTGTTTGGCGATGAAATCACGGCGTTCACCTAAATTATTATGTGGGTTCTTATTTCTTACTTTCCTTTGTTTTAGTTGTTTAACTTTTAAAATTTACGTTTATGAAAATTATTAAAAAATCCATTTTATTATCCCTTTTATTAATTCTCTTTTTAGCAGGATGTATTCCATCCGTACATCCCCTTTACACTCAAAAAGATCTGATCTTTGATACTCAGGTGATTGGCACCTGGGAAGATCAGGAGGGAAACTTATGGAAGTTTAGTCAAAAGAAAACTCAAAGAGGAGAAAATAAAAAATCCTACCTACTCACCAGATATGAGAATGATAAGGCAAAATTTTTAGATGTACATTTACTCAAGCTGGGAGGAAAATTCTATTTTGATTTTTACCCCGAGGAAGTACCTTTAGATGTCCAACTTTTTCCTGTTCATACCTTTGCTCGGTTTTCCAAGAAAGGGAAAAACACGATCCAAATTGAACAGTTTGACGCTGATTACATAGGAGAATTAATTACTAAAAAAAAGGTGAAAATAAAACATGAACAAACAGAGGATAACATTTTACTCACTGCAAACACGGAAGAACTGCAAAAATTTGTAATAAAATATTCAAAAGATAAAAAATTATTTGAGGGAAATGTCATCAACTTAAAAAGAAAAAGATAATATGACATACCAACATCATTTAATTTTGAAAAAATTAATCCAAAATAGGGTAATTCATCATACCCTATTTTGGGGAATCACTTATTGGGTGCTCCTAAGTATTTTTACAGAGGGAATTAAGGCCTCAAAAATTGAGTACATCTATACTGGTATTTTCATATTTCCACTATTATTTGGGGTTTATATCAATCTTCTTTTATTAATCCCCAAGTTACTGTATCGCAAATACTATTTTTTATATACATCAACGGTAACTTTGGGTATCCTGATTAGCAGCAAAATGAACCTGTTGCTTTTTGAAAAATACATAGATCAATTCCTCCCAGGGTATTACTTTATCTCATACTACGAGCTGGATGACATTTGTCTTTTCTCCTTAACACTTATTGTCCTGACCACGTTATTAAAGCTTTCAAAAGAAAGGTTTCTATTACAAGAAGAAAAACAAAAGGTAGTTTCTCTGGAGAAAGAAAAAGCTGAAGCTGAACTTAAATTACTTTCTAATCAATTGAATCCCCACTTTCTTTTTAACAGCCTGAATGTACTGTATTCCTTGGCAATAAATAAAAAGGAAGAAACTCCCCATGCTATTATTCAGCTTTCGGATACTTTGCGATACGTGATTTATGAAGCCAACCAAGAAATGGTCCCATTGGAAGCTGAAATTGCACTAATCAACAATTACATCGAGCTTCAAAAATACCGAACGGGCTCAAAAGCCAAAATTGATTTTAAAGAAGAAGTGGAGTATCCTGAAACAAAAATTGCCCCCATGCTACTTCTTCCCCTGGTAGAAAACAGTTTTAAGCATGGAATTAAAGGGGATTTAGAAAACACATTTTTAAAGGCCTCATTAAAAGCTAATGAAAAGAAGGTTGAATTCAGGATTCAAAATAATAAAGGAATTAGTCAGGAAATTAAAAAACATCAAAATGGAGGTCTTGGATTAAAAAGTATAAAAAAGAGACTTCAACTAATTTATCCTGATAATCATCAGTTTGAAACATCCGAAGATCATCATTCTTTTTCTGTAAAATTAAGTATCACGGTATGAGCCAATTAATAAGTTGCCTAATAATCGAAGACGAGCCTGCAGCTCAGGATATATTAAAGAAATACATAAATGACAACCCTAACCTTTATTTAGTTCAATGCTGCAATAATGCTATTGAAGCTCTCGAAATTTTAAATAATGCTGAAATCCAGCTGATATTCCTCGACATCAACATGCCCAAATTATCCGGGTTACAATTATATAAGTCCCTTTCAAATCCCCCGAAAGTAATTTTTACCACAGCCTATCCAGAATACGCCTTGGAAGGTTTTGAGGTTGATGCAGTAGATTATCTTTTAAAACCTTTTACTTTTGAACGTTTCCTTAAAGCTGTGCAAAAATACATTTCTCTGAGTTCAAAAGAGCCTATTAAACAAAGCGAACCATTTATTCTTTTAAAAGCGGATAAGAAAATCCATAAAATAAATTTTGAGGATATCTTCTTCCTGGAAGCAAAGGGTGATTATGTAAAAGTTACCTTCAGTAATACTTTTATATTAGTACATTCTACCTTGCAGGCCCTACAGGCTCAATTACCCAACCATCAGTTTATTAGGATTCACAAATCCTTCATCATTTCATTAAACCACTTGGATATAATTGAAGGAAATATGGCTAAACTAAAAGACTACTCTATTCCTATAGGACAAATTTATAAAATATCCTTTCTTGAAATGATTAAAAAAAGGAGCGGGGTTTAATTATTTGATAACTCTTTTTGATTAATCAACTTGGGGAATACTCAGCTTTTTGACATCCCACCACACACTTTCATAGAAGTTCACCCAACCATTTCAAAAATTTCTATTGATAGTTCCATTTACTTTTCCCAACCGACAAAAAATAAAATAAGTCAATAAAACATGGCAATAAACAAAACCAAATTAAAGCTCCTCCCGCCCCACCAAAAAAGAGATTTAAGATCCCTTGAAATAGGATTTTAAATCTCTTTTGATCACATCAATCTTTATTAGCCCTACTAATTTCCGTCCCACCAAACCGGAACACCCAGGGCTTTAATTCCATTTGGGATTCCCGTTTTTGCTACATTTTCAGCATTATAAAGCAATTCGGTACTGGGATATGGAAATCGCACTGGAATCTCATTCATAATACTGCTTGGTGTTACATTTAATTGAGGATATCCAGTACGCCTAAAGTCATGATAATTCTCCAATTGAAGATAATTTGCAATGTATTTTTGAGTCATCAATTGTTCGTAAGCTTTTTCTGGATCATTATCTAAAACATTCATCTGAAGATACTCATCAATATCACTAATGCCATACATATCCATTGAAGCCTCAATGCCCTCTACATAAGCTTCAATTACGGAAGTCGTCACTCCTCCTGACTTTAACAACTCGGCTTCCGCTTTAATAAAGGGAACCTCAGCATAAACCAACCAATACAATGGCGCATCAGCAGCACTATAAAAATCCCCAATCTCCGAAATGGTTTCATCCGCAGTACCAACATCGCTGGTACTTCCCGCATAAACACCTGATGCATTGGCATTAAACTGAAAATCCATTCTTGGATCCTCTAAATCGTAAAGCAATGCGACGTAATCTGCATGAGGACGAGTCCAGGTATTCCACTTTCCATCTCTGGCATATTGATACCAAGGATTTTCAGCATCAGGACTATTAAAATATTTAACGGATGGGGCATCTGCATTAGAACTCATCCCTTTCCCTAGTGCATTAAGCGCTAATTGAGCCTGTTCCACTTCACTTTTCCCTGGAGCATTGCTTAGACGTAGATAATATCGGGCCTTTAAAGTATAGGCTAGTCTTTTCCAGGCCCCCATATTCCCTCCATAGACAATATCATTTGAAGAGGGAGAATTTAGACTTTGAGCATCTGCATCCACAATTGCCTGATCTAAAAGAAGTTGAATTTGTTCATAAATCTGTTCTTGAGAATCATAAACAGGCTTTAAAACACCATCAACGGCCTGAAAAGCTTCAGAGAAAGGAGCGTCTCCAAACATATCCGTTATAATAGATATGTTCCATGCCAAAATAATATTTGCTATTGAACGATAATGTAGATTACCACTTTCAGTTGCCATTTTTTCCAACTCCTTACAATTCTGCATTACGTCGGTATATGAATAGAATCGCCAGGTATTGTTTACGTCATTTTCATCCACATCATAAGTCCCGTAATTAGGAGCTGCGGCTCCATAAAAAGTCTGATTCATCCAGGTATTGGTTACCCTAACCGGATAACCGCCCAAAACTTCATAGGAGAAATTCGACAAAACGGCGGTCAATACTAAATCTTCTGTTACCTTTTGGGGATTATTGGGATCTTCATTTACATCGAGAAAATCTCCGCAGCTTATTAACCCCCCTACAATTAGTAGGGTGAGAAAATATGATTTTATTTTATGTATCATTTTACTGAATTTAAATTTTT
>NZ_SMMB01000195.1 GCF_009711365.1 Xanthovirga aplysinae
GTTTTCTTATTAATCAAAAGGCGGCAGAAGCTTTAGGTTATAATACTCCTGATGATGCATTGGGGAAAAAAATCAGTAATGAAGGGATAGAGAAAACAGGAAATATAGTTGGGGTGGTGAAGGATTTTCATTATGCTTCTCTCACTGAAACTATTAAACCATTAATAATCCATTATAGGTGGTTTGATTTTGAAATGCTGGCTTTAAAATTAAACGGTACCAACCAGGCTGAAATAATTGATAATGTAGTTTCTACCTGGAAGAAAACAAAACCCAAGGTGGCTATGAATTATTCCTTTTTAGATGAAGATATAGAAGGGCAATATAAAGATGTTAAACAACTTAAGTCATCTGTAGAGGTGTTAGCATCTATAGCATTAATTCTTTCTTTTGTGGGAATTATTGCCATCATCTCCTTTTCTTTAATTATTAGAAAGAGGGAACTCACGATAAGAAGAATATGTGGGGCATCATACAAGGGCCTTTTCACAAATGTCTTTAAAGATTATACCGTTCTATTAGTAATAGCGCTGATTATATCCATAGCTCCTACCTATTATTTTCTTCAGCAATGGCTTAACAATTTTAGCTCGAAAGTTGAAATTCAGTATTCCATTTTTATTTTGGTGGGCACTATCATTGCACT
>NZ_SMMB01000166.1 GCF_009711365.1 Xanthovirga aplysinae
TGGTATTTGTGGAGGGTATTGTATTATTAAAAGCTCCCTCTACTTTTAATTTGTAATCCTCAGGGTCTAAGGTGCCAATGCCTACATTGCCACCTGGTTTCATAATAAACCTTATCCCAGTGGTCCCTCCTGAACTTGAGTGATCTTCATAAATAAAAAAATTTCTAGCCCTTGAATTTGTGGTTTCATAAACACCTAAAGACCACCTATCAATCATACTTGTTCCTAATGTAACATAAGGTTGGTTTGCAAGATCAGTTAAAATTCTTATTCCTGCGTTCGATTTGTTTATTTCTAATGGCCCAGAAGGGGTTTGTGTACCAATACCCACATTTCCATCTTTATGGTAGAGTGGGCTATTTATATCTCCTATTTGCTGTGCTTGAACATAAAAATTCAAAAAACTAAAACTTAAAATAAATAGTATTCTTTTCATCATTAAAAAATTGTGCTTATTGTCTGTTTTTAACTTGCTTATAACGGCTCGGCTAAAAATCGTTGCTGTCCCGAGGGGCTGTTATGATTTTTTAGCCATTGTGTGTGCCCGGAACGGGCATCTT
>NZ_SMMB01000729.1 GCF_009711365.1 Xanthovirga aplysinae
ATTAAAAGTATACATCTTCAGGTAAATGGAAAAAAAATAAATCGGGATTTAACTGTCTCCATTGGAGATGAAAACAATATATAATAGTTTAATCATTTAAATCAACCTATAAAATTAAATTTCAATGTCATTAGTAGGAAAAAAAGCGCCTTTATTTAGCGCTCCAGCCGTTATCAATGGAGAAGAAATTGTTGATAACTTCTCTTTAGAGCAATTCTTAGGTAAAAAAGAAGTGATTTTTTTCTTTTATCCTAAAGACTTCACTTTTGTTTGCCCAACAGAGATTCTTGCTTTTCAGGAAAAATTGGCAGAATTTGAAAAAAGAAATGTAGCCGTTGTAGCTATTTCATGCGATACTGAAGAAACTCATTTAGCTTGGTTGTCAACAGCCAAAGATCAAGGTGGAATTGAAGGTGTAACATATCCAATCGTTGCCGACACTTCAAAAACAATCGCCAACAACTTTGGTGTATTAGCAGGTGATTGGAATTATGATGAATCAAATAACTTGATTTTTGAAGGAACTCCTGTAGCTTACCGAGGCACTTTCTTAATTGATAAAGAAGGTGTTGTAAGACATGAAACCATTAATGATCTTCCTTTAGGTAGAAATATTGATGAAATGATCCGTTTAGTGGATGCCCTTCACCATGTTGAAAAGCACGGAGAAGTTTGTCCGGCAAACTGGGAAGAAGGTAAAGATGCTATGAAGGCAACAAAAGAAGGTGTAGCTGATTACTTATCAACACACTAAAATTTCAGAAATTTGAAAAATACCAAAAACCCTCTGGAACTCCAGAGGGTTTTTTATTTCCCAGCATGGTTATCTACAAAAGATTTCTTTATGAAAAATATAACAGAAGCTTCTATCTTTACAAATTCATAAAATGAAAAGGCCGTAAGATCCGATTGTAATGTTGCTATTTTATAACTTTTTTATCTTCCTGTATGGGTTACTCCTTAGCATAGCCGCTCGTTTTAAAATAAAGGCTCATCGAATTGTTGAGGGAAGAAAAAATACTTTTCCCTATTTAGAAACTGTACTCAAAGAAAATAAAAGCCCCATTGTATGGTTTCATTGCGCTTCATTGGGTGAATTTGAACAGGGAAGACCAGTAATTGAAGCCTTTCGAAAAGCATTTCCCGATTATAAGATTCTACTTACCTTTTTTTCATCTTCGGGTTATGAGGTTAGAAAGAACTATGATAAAGCTGATTATATCTGTTATTTACCTGCAGACACTCCAACCTATGCCAAAAAATTTGTTGAGCTGGTTCAGCCAGAAATGGCTTATTTTGTAAAATATGAATTCTGGTACCATTTTATTAAAGAACTAAAACTTAACCACATTCCTGCAATTTCCATTTCAGCTATTTTCAGAAAAGAACAGCATTTTTTTAAATGGTATGGAAGTTTTGCCCGTAAAACGCTAAGAAATTTCACTTATATCTTTGTACAAGACTTACAATCCAAAGCCCTTTTAAATACTATTGGATTAGAGGAAATCCAAGTAAGTGGAGATACCCGTTTCGATCAAGTACATGATATCTGTAGCCATCCACAACATTTCCCACTAATTAAAGCATTTAAGGATGATAAAAAATTACTGATTGTGGGAAGCAGTTGGCCTGAAGACATTGAGGCACTTATTCCTTTGATCAATAATCACGATAAAAACCTTCGTTTTATAATCGCCCCTCATGAAATTAATGAGAACGGCCTCCAAAAATTAGAACAAAAAATTAATAAAGGTAGTATTCGTTATTCTAGAGCAGCCAAGGAAACCATTTCAAATTATCAGGTGCTTATTATTGACAATATCGGCATGTTATCTTCATTATACCAATACGGGGAGTTTGCCTACATAGGGGGAGGTTTTGGGACTGGAGTGCATAATATATTAGAAGCTGCCACTTTCGGATTACCGGTGTTTTTTGGAAATAAAAATTATAAAAAATTCCGTGAAGCCAATGAACTTATAGCGTTAAAGGCAGCCTTTTCGGTAGCCGATAGCCACGAGTTCCTGTCCAAATTTTATCAATTATTTCAGGATAAGGAACAATGGCAACAGGCTTCTCAAATTGCAGCAGAATATATTCAGAAAAATAGAGGAGCCACTAAAAAGATAATGAACTATAGCATTGCTTTTCTCAACAAAGCAAAAACCGCTTAGAGTTTGTCAAAATCTTTTAAGTATTTTTTAAGGGAAAGTTAGTAGAGGATTTAAATATTTATGGAAGGAATTGTCATCAAGTCGACAGGTTCATGGTATGAAGTAAGGGATCAAAACCATAAGGTGGTTTCCTGTCGACTTCGGGGAAAATTTAAATTGCATGGCATGAAAGTCACCAACCCCATTGCTGTTGGTGACCAGGTGGAGTTTGAAATGGAAGCAGAAGAAAAAGGAATCATCATAGGGATTCGTGACCGTCATAATTATATCATAAGAAAATCTACCCGAAAAAAGCATCATGCCCATATAATTGCGGCCAATATAGATCAGGCGGTTTTATTGGCTACTTTAGTCTTTCCTCGAACTTCTTTAGGTTTTATTGATCGTTTTTTAGTTTCAGCAGAATCTTTCCGAATTCCCTCAGTAATTGTATTTAACAAAGCTGACCTGTTGGATGATGAAATGCACTCCTATCAGCAAGAACTTGCCCAAATGTATGAATCCTTAGGATACCCTTGTTTACTTATTTCGGCCTTGGAGGAAGAAGGAATTGAAAAGTTCAGAAACTTATTGAATGGTAAAACTACTCTTCTTTCAGGGCATTCAGGAGTTGGAAAATCTACTTTAATCAACAAAATTATTAGTGAAATAGATTTAAAAACTTCTGAAGTATCCACCTATGCCAATAAAGGCGTGCATACCACCACTTTTGCCGAAATGTTTGAAGTAACTGAGAAGGTATCCGAAAAAACGTTTATTATAGATACCCCTGGAATTAAAGAATTAGGCTTGATGGACATTGGTGATGAAGAAGTAAGCCACTATTTTCCAGAATTGCGTGAACTATTGGGGCATTGCCGGTACAACAATTGTACGCATACCCACGAACCAGGATGTGCTATTCTGCAAGCTATCGAAGAAGGTAAAATCTACCCTAGTCGTTATGAAAATTATTTGGGAATGCTGGGAGAAGAAGATAATAGAAGGTGATTTTTTGTCTAAACTGAATAATAAAAAATTGTGGAGATACTGGATTTTTTCTTCCCCAAAGTTTTAGACCTTTATAGTTTTAAAACTTTCCCTTAATGACTTTATCTCATAAAATCCTATCTTCCTCTAACTTTATAAAAACTAATCAAAGATTGAAGAAAAACTAAGCGAATCTTAAATTTCACCAAGAAAGAATACCCCCCTTTTTCTACAACTGATATAGGAAGTTGATCCAAAAGATTTATAAATTTTTTAGCCACTTCAAAATTCCCACTAAAAATGGCCTGTCTTAATTCGTATCGTGTGCGAATCAAAAGTGCTTGATCCTCCTTTTTATTCCGATTAAGCGAAAAAATCTTTTCACATACTTTAAAGGTGGA
>NZ_SMMB01000151.1 GCF_009711365.1 Xanthovirga aplysinae
TTTCTAAAATCAAAAAATTATCCGAAACTACTCGCGACGGCACATCCTTATTATATTTAAAGCTTGCTGCAGAAAAGGTTGGTTTCAAGTCTTTAGGAGTTAGGACTACACTTGATCAAATTGAAAAAGTTAATAGGCCATGCATCATTTTATGGAATCAAAATCATTTTGTTGTATTCATAAAAGTTAAAGGGGATTCAGTGCAGATTGCTGATCCAGCAATTGGCATAATTACATATTCGAAGTCAGAATTTATCAAAAATTGGTCATCAAATCAAAATAAAACTATTTCCAACTCCACAGGTATCGTTTTGTTTCTAGAACCTACCATTAAACTTAAGGAGTTTACTTCAAAAAGTGATAAAGAAAAGAGCCTCTTCTCTATAAGTTACTATTTATTACGACATAAGAAGTTATTTATTCAGTTATTGTATGGGCTATTGGCAGTTATGCTCATACAAATTATAATGCCTTTTTTGACTCAAAGTGTTATAGAT
>NZ_SMMB01000078.1 GCF_009711365.1 Xanthovirga aplysinae
CTTGTCTACCGCAAAAGGGGCGAAATCATCCATAGTTTCTGCCGGTTTGATATATAAAGTTACGTGAACGACTCCTTCAATATTAGGTATAAAGGTGATCCATGGAGTTCCCTCCACAGTAAAAACTTTTTGTGTGTATTCACCAGATTCGGGGCTACTTTGGATCACCATTTGTGGATTATCACCTTGTGCACTCATATCTTGTGGGCTTGTAGGTTGCGGTAACAAAGTGTCTAAATTAAAAAGAACTGCCACATTAGAATTACCATGCTCTACCCCATTATTATA
>NZ_SMMB01000246.1 GCF_009711365.1 Xanthovirga aplysinae
TTGCATTCTGTTCCTTGAACTTAATAGAAGGAAGGATATTTGCACAAAGCAAAGAGTTTCCTCTTCTGCTATGGGAGGATAATTTTGAATGGGGAGAGCAACCTAATCAAGCATTTTGGAATTTCGAAATTGGCACAGGTCATAATGGTTGGGGAAACAATGAATTACAATTTTATACCAATAGAAAGCAAAATGTGAGAGTGGAGGATGGTAAGTTAATAATCCAGGCCCAAAAAGAAACTTACAAAGGAAATGGATACACTTCAGCTCGTATCACTACTCAGAAGAAGAAAGAATTTAAATATGGACGTGTGGAGGTTCGGGCCAAATTACCCGGAGGTACAGGTCTTTGGCCTGCCATTTGGATGTTGGGTTCCAATATTAACCAGGTGGGATGGCCAGAATGTGGTGAAATCGATATCATGGAATATGTGGGCTTTGATCCCGGAGTAATTCATGCTACCATGCATACTCCCTCAAGTCATGGGAATTCTATAAATTCCGAAGAAATATTGGTGTCTGATGCTGAAGACGCCTTTCATATTTACGCTATGGAAAAAACAGTTGAAGCGATTAAGTTTTATGTAGATGGTCAACTTTATTATACCTACAATCCATCTACTAAAGATGCTTCTACCTGGCCCTATGAACAGAACCATTTCTTGATTCTAAATGTAGCTGTAGGGGGAAATTGGGGAGGAAAGGAGGGAATTGATGATTCAGTCTTTCCTCAGCAAATGGAAATAGATTTTGTGAAATTCTTTGGATTACCTAATGGGGGCAAATAATTCTAAATGGTGAAGGATGTAGGTGGAGAGAAATTTGTAATTCCCTCCT
>NZ_SMMB01000056.1 GCF_009711365.1 Xanthovirga aplysinae
TTATTATTGCCAAAAATTTGGTTGATATTCTCCATGGTATTACCGTCCTCTTCTTGTTCTGCCCAAAATTTTTGGGTGTTCTCATCATTTCTGTTGCCCATAATAAAATTCGACTCTCTTATCCCATTACCATCCCCATCTTGAGTGGCATCTAAATCTTGTCTGTTGCCATCATTATTATTTCCCTGAATTTTATTTACCTCCTCAATTACATTTGAATCATCTACTTGCTTTGACCAAAATACCTGGTTGTTCC
>NZ_SMMB01001222.1 GCF_009711365.1 Xanthovirga aplysinae
ACTCCCAAATCATTTTTCCTAATTAAATCTGGGGCATATAATGTTAATCAGTATTATCATTCCTACTTACAATGAATCAGAACAAATTGAATCACTAATTCACCATCTCCAACACAAAACAGACCCCAACCATATCCTTGAAATCATTGTAGTGGATGGTAATAGCCAAGACGGAACCATAGAATTAGCTAAACAGGCTGGAGCAAAAGTTATTTCTGCTTCTAAAAAAGGAAGGGCATCTCAAATGAATGAAGGGAGTAGGCAGGCAAAAGGAGAAATTCTTTATTTTCTACATGGAGACACCTTCCCTCCTATAAATTTTTCTAAAGACATTCAGATGGCTATTCAAAAAGGAGCTAAATGTGGATGCTACAGCCTTTCATTTGACAAAAGTCATTGGTTATTAGAATTTATTGGGTGGTTAACCTCCTTTAATGTAAATGCCATTCGCTTCGGAGATCAAAGCTTATTTGTCACCAAAGACTGTTTTATTCAGGCTGGAGGTTTCAGTGAAGAAATGTTGGTGATGGAAGATCATGAAATTATTCCCCGATTAAGAAAATATGGAAAGTTTGTGGTGATGAATAAAACGGTACAAACCTCCACTAAAAAGTTTCAGGTCAATGGCACTGTTCGCCTGATGACCATCTTTGTTTATATTTATATACTGTATTATCTGGGTGCCTCACAAACTCGCCTGACCAAAGAATACAGACGACTTATAAAGAAGGGGAAAATTTAATGACAAAGAACTCTAAGAATTAAGAGTGAAAAAGGAATAATGGGGGCTAAAAAAATGAGGAGTTAGGAATAGACATTCCTAACTCCTCACAAATTAAAAAGAATTATTTCTATTTTTTAACTTCCACAGGCAATACAATCATCTGGATTATCCAAAGAACACATCATATCTGATTGATTTTGGGCTTGCAATTCTGCAGCTGTAGGTTGAACCTCTACCTTTTGTTTATCCACTGTGAACTTAATCGCATCAGCAGCGGCTTTAGTTCGAAGGTAATACATTCCTGTTTTCAGCCCCTTCTTCCAAGCAAAGAAATGCATGGACGTCAATTTACCGAAATTAGGATCCTGAATATGGACATTCAAACTCTGACTTTGATCAATGTAAGCCCCACGATCGGCTGCCATCTCTAGGATAGATTTTTGAGAAATCTCCCAAACTGTACGGTAGATATCCTTAAGGTTTTGAGGGATTTCTGGAATATCCTGAATAGAGCCATTAGCCGCAATCATTTTATTCTTCATCTCCTCATTCCAAAGCCCCAAGTCAATCAAATCTTTCAATAAATGCTTATTCACCACAATAAATTCTCCAGACAATACTCTTCTTGAGTAAATATTTGAAGTGTAAGGCTCAAAACACTCATTGTTCCCCAAAATTTGGGAAGTAGAAGCCGTAGGCATAGGAGCCAGCAATAAGGAATTGCGAATTCCATGCTTTTTCACATCCTGTTTCAGCGTATTCCAATCCCATCGTCCTGAATTTGGAGTTACACCCCACATATCAAACTGGAATATTCCTTTAGAAGCTGGTGACCCTTTAAAGCTATCATAATAACCATCCACTTTTGCCAAATCCTTCGAAGCGGTCATTGCTGCAAAATAGATCGTTTCAAAAATATCTTTATTCAAACCACGTGCTTCTTCTGAGTCAAACGGCATGCGCAATTTGATAAAAGTATCTGCCAATCCTTGAACACCTATCCCAATCGGTCGATGACGGAGGTTGGAATTCCTTGCCTCTTCTACTGGATAATAATTAATATCAATGATCTTATTCAGATTTTTAGTTATCACATAAGTGATGTCATATAATTTCTGATGATCAAACTTACCATCTTCCGTTACGTATTTTGGTAGAGCAATAGAAGCCAGGTTACATACTGCCACTTCATCCTCAGAAGTGTACTCCATAATCTCGGTACACAAGTTAGAAGACTTAATTGTACCTAGATTTTTTTGGTTAGATTTTTTATTAGCAGCATCCTTATACAAAATATAAGGAGTACCAGTTTCAATTTGAGCTTCAAGAATTTCGAACCAAAGGTCTTGCGCTTTTACAACCTTTTTAGCTCGTCCTTCGCGCTCATATTTTTCGTATAGTTTTTCAAACTCTTCCCCATAGGTGTCAGAAAGACCTGGACATTCATGCGGACACATCAAAGACCATTCTTCGTTATTTTCTACTCGCTTCATGAATAAATCAGAAATCCAAAGGGCGTAGAAAAGATCTCTGGCACGTAATTCTTCCTTCCCATGGTTCTTCTTCAACTGAAGGAAATCAAAGACATCGGCATGCCATGGCTCTAAATAAATCGCAAAACTTCCTTTACGTTTTCCGCCGCCTTGATCCACATAACGAGCCGTCATATCAAAGTTCCGCAACATAGGGACAATACCATTAGAAACCCCATTTGTACCTTTAATATAAGTACCTTTTGCTCGTACATTATGAATACTTAAACCAATACCACCTGCAGACTGCGAAATTTTAGCACACTGTTTTAAGGTATCATAAATACCATCGATGGAGTCATCCTTCATGGTCAACAAGAAACAAGAAGACAACTGAGGTTTTGGTGTTCCTGCATTAAACAATGTTGGAGTAGCGTGGGTAAACCACTTTTCAGAAAGAAGAGTATAAGTTTCGATAGCTGCCTCTATATCTTGCTTGTGAATTCCAACAGCCACACGCATCAACATGTGCTGAGGCCTTTCCACAATCTTACCATCCAACTTCATTAAGTAAGACCTCTCTAATGTCTTAAAACCAAAATAATCATATGAGAAATCTCTTTCGTATATGATGGTTGAATCAAGCAGAGCAGCATTGCTTTTTATTACCTCATAAACGTCTTTTGAAATTAAGGGAGCATTTTCTCCTGTCTTAGGATCTACATAGGTATATAGTCTTTTCATGGTATTGGAAAAAGACTTTCCTGTTTCTTTATGTAAATTAGAGATAGCGATTCGTGCGGCCAGAATTGCATAATCAGGATGTTGGGTAGTCATGGTTGCTGCAGTCTCGGCTGCCAACTGATCTAATTCTACAGTTGTTACCCCATCGTAGATTCCTGTAATCACCTTTTTGGCTACTTCCACAGGCTCGATATATTTCAAATCCAGCCCATAGCAAAGCCTTTCGATTCTCGCCGTAATTTTATCAAATTTGACGGATTCTCTTCGGCTATCTCTTTTTATTACTAACATGTCTTTCTGTTTTGGTATTGATCCTCAAAATATAATCGAAAAAGTATAATAAGCACACTAAAATCACATATAATATAAAAAAACTTACATGTCCCTTTAGGTAAAAATATCCTTTCAAAAACTAAAAATCCTCATCCAATGAGAACTTAGGCTTATCAACAGCCTCTTTCTCTTTTATCACACCCGCCTTTTGGTACTCGGCTACCCTCTTTTCAAAAAAGTTAGTTTTTCCTTGAAGGGAAATCAACTCCATAAAATCAAATGGATTAGTAGCATTATAAAATTTCGGACAATTAAGCTCTGCAAGTAAACGGTCAGCTACAAACTCAATGTATTGACACATTAACTCAGCATTCATACCAATTAATTTCACAGGTAAAGCCTCTGTCACGAATTCTTTTTCCAATTCAACAGCATCTGTGATTATTTTGGTCACTTTCTCCACTGGCAATTTATTTTGCAGGTGATTGTTGTATAGCAAACACGCAAAATCACAATGCAACCCTTCATCACGGGAAATTAATTCATTTGAGAAAGTCAGCCCTGGCATTAGCCCTCTTTTCTTTAACCAGAAAATAGAACAAAAACTCCCAGAGAAAAATATTCCTTCTACAGCAGCAAAAGCAATCAATCGCTCAGCAAAAGATCCTTGGTCTATCCATCGTAAAGCCCAGTCCGCTTTTTTCTTTACAAATTCAAGAGTTTCTACAGCATTGAACAAATGTTTCTTCTCCTGTTGATCTTTTACATAAGTATCAATCAATAAAGAATAGGTTTCTGAATGGATATTTTCAATGGCAATTTGAAATCCATAGAAGAATTTCGCCTCAGTGTACTGCACTTCAGCCACAAAATTTTCGGCAAGATTCTCGTTCACAATCCCATCACTTGCTGCAAAAAAGGCTAAAACATGAGAGATAAAATGTTTCTCCCCTTCGTTTAGGCCTTCCCAGTCGTTCAAATCCTGACTAAGGTCAATCTCCTCAGCTGTCCAGAAACTTGCTTCCGCTTTTTTGTAGAATTCCCATATATCATCGTGTTGTATTGGAAATAACACAAATCTACCCTTATTTTCCTTCAAAATAGGTTCTTCCGCCTCAAACGTTTTACCACTCATTTGTTACGATATTTCGATTTTTATTTACAGTATAACTTAGGATTTTCAATTAGGAAAGTTCAGACAAAGAAAAAGATGATCTCCGGACATGAAAGACAATTTTGGTTGATTAATATTTTTCTTCCTCTGTCAATCAAACCATAACGTTAAATTCGCCATTCCTGTTACCTTTCACTTTCTTCCCTTCAAACCCTTACAAATATGGTAAAATGGAGAATAAAATCAAAAAGTTCTAATTGGAGCCACTGACACCATTTCAGCAACAATTAACTGATAATCAGTTGTTTATATATTTGCAAGGTTTTATCTATACTTATTTTTTAATTATGGTTTTATAAAGACAATATCTCCAAAGTAAGGAATTAAATCAAAGTACATTTCCCCAACATCTCATAAGAAATCTCCTATTTATTCCATCATTTAAACATCCTCTTCAGGAAACTGTTTTATAGTTTCCCGGTCTTATTTTGAGCCATGTAATGACAATTTTTATGAAATCACCTTGTCCACTAATTCGCTTTAAATCCAAGAAAAGTTTTTACCAATAATTTAATTTCAACCTCCAAGTTTTAATGGCTCTACATTGTAAAATTTAAAGGTATTTTTTTTTTCAAAAAAAAATCAAAAATCTATTTATCCAAAGCATTTTTATCTTCGTAAATCCTCATTAAAAAGCAGACAAAAACCATAACACAGAGAAGGGTATTATATAAGTACACAAATGCTCAAAGATTTTATTAAATTTGTCTCAACCAAAGCCTTTAAGGAGTAAAAGAAAGAAAAATAATTAAGTGACTGTATAGTTGTATTTTAGTGTTAAAGAAAATATCTTTGCAGTCTATTTTGCGTTTCTCAAAATTAACGCGATCAAATTAAAAACACAGTTACACAATGTACGCAATCGTAGAGATAGCCGGAAAGCAGTTCAAAGTAACGCAAGATCAGTTCATCTATGCTCCTTTAATGGAAGGTGAAGCTGGCGCTTCCGTAGAATTCGACAAAGTATTATTGCTTGATGACAATGGTACAGTAGAAATTGGTGTACCAACCGTTTCAGGAGCCAAAGTAAGCGGAAAGATCCTTGATCATGTGAAAGGGGACACCGTTATTGTCTTTAAAAAGAAAAGAAGAAAAGGTTACAAGAAGAAAAACGGTCACCGACAAAGATTCACTAAAGTATTAATCGAAGGAATTTCTAAATAAGGTAAAAAAATGGCACACAAGAAAGGAGCCGGTAGTTCCAAAAACGGAAGAGAGTCGGAAAGTAAACGACTTGGCGTTAAAATCTATGGTGGTCAAGCGGCCATTGCCGGTAATATTATTGTAAGACAAAGGGGAACTAAACATCACCCAGGTAAAAATGTTGGTATTGGAAGAGACCATACCTTGTTTGCACTTACCGACGGAGTTGTTGAGTTCAAAAAAGGGATTAAAAACAGATCTTATGTAAGCATTCTTCCTTTCGAAACAAAAGGAGAAGCTTAAGAATAAGCTAATTAAAATAATAAACACCGTAGGCTAGCTTACGGTGTTTTTTTATGTCCTTTTTTTCAGAATTTCACCAGGGATTTTCAAAGCTTTCCTTATCAAAGGCCTTATCACCTTCTATATAAGTACTCTCTTGGGAATCACGTAACATGAGAGGATCCTTTTTACCAAACCATTTAGAAAATAAAGAAATGGGAAAAAGAAAAATATAGAAGATCACACTTAGAATTACCTTCGGCACCACCAAACTCAACAAATAAGCTAGTTTCATCCACAAATAATCAACTTTAACAGTCAAATAGTTGGAAAACACACCAACCAGCCCCATCAAAAGGGATACCCATAAGGCCCATTCCCAATTAAGAAATATAAATATCAACAAGAAGCCTATGGTTATGGTCAGCAAAGTTTTTAATGGGTCACTTTTTTGCATTTTCATCTTTTTAACATTTATGAACCTATTTTTTATCAATAAGAGTAACCAATCTTCATTCAATCCATTTTAAACTTCACCATCCACTTTTCTTTATCTTCCCAATCCTTTTGTTCTTTTTTAGAAAAAACATAGTCGTTGATCACCAAATAATCCATATCTGTACTCCTAAAACACCTATAGGCATCAAAAGGAGTACAAACAATAGGTTCTCCCCGCACATTAAAACTGGTATTTACCAAGAGTCCATACCCGGTTAATTGTTTAAAGTGATCGATCAACTTCCAATAACGGGGATTGGTTTCTTTATGCACACTTTGAATACGGGCGGAGAAATCCAGGTGAGTAACGGATTGTATGTCACTTCTTTGGAAATATAGTTTTTCCCATAAAGGCCAGCTATGATAATCCTTGGGAAGGTTTTTTCTGCGTTCTTCTTTCACTGGAGCAACTAAAAGCATGTAAGGTGACATTTCAGTGAGCTCAAAAAAATTAGACATTTCAGTATCCAGTACCGAGGGAGCAAATGGCCTAAAACCTTCTCTATATTTTATTTTCAGGTTCAATTTCTTTTGCATCTCAGGGTTTCGAGCATCCCCAAGAATACTCCGGTTTCCCAAGGCTCGTGGCCCAAATTCCATCCTTCCTTGAAACCATCCAACAACTTTTCCTTCTGCTATTTTGGAAGCGATCACCTTGGCTAATTCATCAAATTGATCATATTTCTTATACACCGCTTTTACTTTTCGGCAGGTGAGTTCTATTTCCTTATCAGAAAAATCAGGACCTAGATAAGCCCCTTCCATTTGATCTTGTTTTTTATCAACCCTTCTAGGCTCTTTAAAATAAAGGGCGCTTACAGCTAATGCAGCTCCTAAGGCTCCTCCAGCGTCTCCAGCTGCAGGTTGAATATAGACTTTCTTAAAGAGGTTAGCTTTTAATAATTTCCCATTTGCTACGCAATTTAGAGCTACACCTCCAGCCATACATAAATGGTCTGCGCCTGTAATTCTTTTTGCTTCTTCAGCCATTTTCAGGACAATTTCTTCGGTCACCCTTTGAATGGCCAAGGCTAAATCACAATGGTGTTGTTCAATTTTTTCCTCGGGCTTCCTTCGAGAAAAACCAAAAAGCCTTTCCCATTTTTTATGAGGAACCATTCTTAAGCCTGTAGCGTAAGAATAGTATTTTTGATTGAGCCAAACAGAACCATCATTATTGACTTTTACTAAATATTCTTTAATCAGTTTTTCATAGGAAGCAGTGGATTCCGATTGAGGGTTTCCGTAGGGAGCCAACCCCATTAGCTTATATTCACCTGAATTCACGGTAAATCCCAAGAAATAGGTAAAAGCAGAATAAAGCAATCCCACAGAATGGGGAAAATTCAATTCTTTTAGAAGTTTAATATCATTCCCTTTTCCCAGTCCAATAGAGGCAGTACTCCACTCCCCTACTCCATCAATTGTCAAAATAGCAGATTCTTCAAAAGGGGAAGGATAAAAGGCACTAGCTGCATGCGAAAGATGGTGTTCAGGAAATAATAACCTGATCTTCTTTTTATTGAAGGATTCTACCTTCCTGAGGTTATCGAAGATCAGTTTTTTAAGAAATAATTTTTCATTTAACCAAACAGGTATGGCTTTCAAGAAGGATATTAAACCTCTGGGTGCGAAAGCGTAGTAGGTTTCTAATAGCCTTTCAAATTTCAGTAGAGGCTTGTCGTAAAATACAATAGCATCCAGTTCATCTATCGATAAACCACTGTATTCCAAACAGTATTTGACGGAATGTATAGGAAAATCAGGCGTATGCTTGTCTCTTGTAAAGCGCTCTTCCTGGGCCGCAGCAAGAATTTTTCCTCCGATGCTGATTGCAGCTGCCGAATCATGGTAAAAGGCTGACAGGCCTAAAACTTTTCTCATTTGTTTGGATTTTAAAGGTCCTGGGGAAAATGTTGTGAGCACTTTGTTTGCTGTTAACACTCACTTAAGTTTTTGGAAAGCTAATTGAAGCGTTTTAGGAAATCAGTATCGAAAGGTCTCCGCACAAAACCAAAAACACACCTAATTTCAAAAGACATCTGGTACTTAAAGAAAGGCATTCATCATAATCTGTTCAAATGCTGATTTCCCTTTTCTTATATAACTGCTGATATCGATAAGTTTCCCAAAATTTTATACTGACGTTGAATTGGCTCATTCAGGACCAGAATAAGGGTGCTTCCTTAAGGATTATGGTTAGGAATTACCTTGTGAAATATCACTTCACCTCTCTTGAAAACAATTGTATTAGATAAAGGAATTAAAGTCTTTGAACAAAGTATATTTTCCTCGAACCTCAATCAGGAGGGGGAAATATTAACTATGCAATTATAATGGAATGGAGAGAGTATTAGGAAATTTGATTGAGGGTTTGGATATAGAATAAATCATTGCGATGGGTCGACAATTTTAGGCTTTAAGGAAACAACATGTCTATTTTATTAAACATAATGATAATATGGCATCACTTGAAATTTCTACTCAATTGGATTTATAAATTATATATCATTAATTTTTCCTATTGGTCCAACCAAAGTTTAAAATCTGACACCTTTTCACGGCTGACGATAATATCATTATCTTCATGATCAATTAAATTCAGTTTTAAACGACTATTGGAGTACGAAATGATATCCTGAATAGCATCAATAGCAATAATATATTTGCGGTTAATTCGGAAAAAGCGTTTTTTATCCACCATTTTTTCCACTTGCTCCAAAGAATAATCGATCAGATATTTACGGTCATCCTTTGCATAGATAAAAGTTGCCTTTTCCCTGCTTACAAAGTAGAGAATTTGTTCCACTTGGATTGACTGAATTCGCTCACCAGTTTTAACGACAAACCGACTTTTGGTATTAGGGTTCAGCATCTCTAATGCTTTTTCCAATTTGTGTAAATTGGGGACCTTTTGGGAGGGTTGATTCTTGGCAAAGAGGGCTTTATATTTCTCCATTGCTTTACCCAACTCCTCGGGATCGATAGGCTTGAGCAAGTAATCTATGCTATTTACTTTAAATGCTTTTAAGGCATATTCATCGAAAGCAGTGGTAAAAATAATGGGGCACTTCACTTCTATTTTATCGAAAATTTCAAAACTTAATCCATCAGCCAATTGAATATCGAAAAAGGCCAGATCAGGAGCCGAGTTATGCTTAAACCATTGCACAGCTCTCTCCACCGATTCAATTTTTTGCAACACTTCGACAGACCGATCCAATTTTTGAATAATCTTTTCCAATCGATTAGCAGCTAATTGCTCATCTTCGATAATTAGTATATTCATTTAATTAAAATTTAAGGTAGGAATAAGTACACTGAAATTTTCGGTGTCTTCAATAATTTCCACCGACCGATCAGACAAATATTTATAACGTTCTTTGATATTCTGCAAACCCAGGCCTGAAGATTCATAGACCGGAATGTTCTTTTTTTGTAGTTTATTTCGAACCGTAATAAAACCCTCCTTTTCAGTTAGGATTTCAATCATCAAAGGCTTGTCAGAAGAAATAATATTGTGTTTTATGGCATTTTCAATTAACATTTGTAGGGACAAGGGAGCAATTGCCCCTTCACTCTTCCTAGGGATATCTATTGAAAGATGAAGGTTTTCACCAAACCGCACTTTTTGAAGGAAGGCATAGGATTTAATAAAATCAAGTTCATCTTTTAACTCAACCATCTCATGTTTCCTGCTTTCCAGCACATAGCGGTAAACCTGGGAGAGTTGCTGAATAAATTTCACCGCTTTTTCCTGATCCTCATACACTAAATTAGAAAGCACATTAAAACTATTAAAAAGAAAATGTGGATTTACCTGGTTCCTTAAAGCCTCGTATTGAGAAGAAAGGATCTGGGCTTTTAACTTCTCGGCATTAACAGCCTCCTCCCGCCATGCTTTTAAAAATGATATCACATGAAAAATCAGATGAATAAAAAGAGCAATAGCACATGCTAATCCAAGATTCCTAAAAACCCATTGGGAGTTCATAAAATTTGCACCAAATCCAAATACCAAATAGAAAAAGGCAGTGAGAACAGACATGCTTACTGCGGTATATAAAAAAATCGACATTAAAGCTATCCCCAAACTTTTAATAGGTGCCTTAAGCCATCCTACTCTTTTTGAAATGTGAATTCCGATCCATTCATGCCCATAACTCTGGCTAACCATAATACTGCTACAGTAAAGCGTAGAAATGATTACATGCTCTAAGTCACTAAAACATGGACTGCAAATCAAATAACTTATTAAGCCCCCAATAGCTACTAAGGAACCTACCCTCCAGTAGTGGCGACTAGTGTTTCTTTTTATGCTTTCATCTCTATTACTCATGGATTGTCAAACTTGATAACCGGAATTTTGACTGTAAAAACGTCATCTTCTTCCAAAACCTCAACCATTTTATTGGAAAGAAATTCATATTGATTTTTTATCTTTTCCAATCCTATTCCAGAAGACTCAACCGAAGATTTGTTCTTTTTTTCCTGCAAATTATTTCTCACCTGGATAAAACCTTCTTTATCATCAAAAATTTCAATCAGTAAAGGTTGGTCCGAAGAAATAAAATTATGTTGAATAGCATTTTCAACTAAAATCTGAAGAGACTGGGGAGTAATTCCTATGGTAGACTCCTCCGGTATATCAATTCTAAATCTGAGGTTATCCCCAAAACGCATCTTCTGAATAAAAAGAAATGATTGTAAAAAGGCCAATTCATCCTTCAAGAGAACCACCTCATTTTTTCTGCTTTCCAAAACATAGCGATATACCTGCGATAGTTGCACAATAAATTTATCCGCTTGATCTTGATCTTTATATACAAGGTCAGTAAGCACATTTAAGCTGTCGAATAAAAATTCGGGATTCACCTGATTTTTAAGACTCTGGTATTGAGATGACAAATGTTGAGCCTTTAGTTTTTCCCCTTGAACTGCTGTTTCTCTCCAGGACCGAAGAAATTTTGCTCCATGAAGTATCAAATTCATCAATAAGGAAACACCAGCTGAAAAAGCCACTGCAACCCAAAATCCTTTGAAGGTAAAAAATCCAGTATTAAAGTTAAAGCCCCATTGGGCCAGCCCATTTATTACTACCAAACATAACAGAGAATAAAAAAACATGGCCACCAGGCCAATTAAAAGACATTTAATAGGAGCTTTCAACCATCCGATCTTTTTATCAATTAAATGACTTATCCAGCTTTGCCCATAACTATGACTTACCCACAAACTAATGGAATATATAGATGCATAAAAGGTCAAAGTATGGTTTTCCTTAAAACATGCTTCACATAAAAAGTAAAGGGTTACAATTCCCGCCACTATTAATAAAAGTAATTCCAGGAATACGTGGAAAAAATTGAGGGGTGTTTTATTCATTTTAAGTTTTTCTGAAATATGATTTTTAGGAATTATTCAATTATTAGTCCTCCATCCGAACGTTAAAATCCTTTATCCTACAACCCGAGATCAAAAATCATCTTTACATCCTACAATATGCATGAGGTAAATGGTAAATTCCTAATTTGAGACACCAATTTCTAATGCTCTAACTCCTAAAATTTAATTCCTAATTAAAACTAGCCCTTACACTTCTTTTGAAAATCCAATGCTGACTTTTTTCCCCAGGTAGGCATCAACTCCCCGGTCACTGACACACTATCGAATAGTTCTAAAGCTATTGATATTAACCCACAGGCTTCGGAGTTGTCCTGTCCAAAAAATTGGGCCACTCCCATTTGCATTTGGCCTAACAGTAAAAGAACCCTTGGATTTTGAGGGGCAATTTCCTGGGCTTTATTTAGTGCCCGAAGAGAAAGACCGGAATATTTTTGTCCCCGACTTGCCGGATCTACAGTTAATCGGATCATATGAAGAAAGCCTTCTAAGGCTAAAACTTCTGCCCTATCTTTTTCCATAGCCTCCATTTGTTGAATTTGGTCAAGGGCTTTATCCAAGTAATTGTCTACTAATGTCCCATTTTCAGCGCCTGTACCCATAAAAATATACCCCAATCCCATATAATAGCGTGGTAGCCATTCTTCTTTCTCCTTTTGAGCGATCCTATCAAAACGATTCACAACTTCTTGTAATTGTTCTACAGAAGTGGCTTGGTAAAGGGCTTTTATATTTTGGCTCATATGAGCCTTA